>CAYYAN010000018.1:0-12635 GCA_964469825.1 uncultured Chthoniobacter sp.
ATAAACGGCAAGTCGTTTCATGATTCGAAAGCAACATTCAAGCTCCACAGTGGCTGGGTTCCCGCCTACGCGGGAATGACATCGAGGGTGTAGCGATTGTTTATTTTCTTTAGAAGGTTATTTTTTAAAAAGCATCAATGAAAATGCAGAAGTTGGCGAAAGGATTCTTATTCAAATTTATTTTAGAACTATGACTTCCTTACACGCATTGGGGCTAGCATCGTTATCGGATCTTGCGCTATGCTTGCATAGCGCTGCGATACTCTGCCTTGCTAGAGAAAAACATTTCAGCGTAAAAAACCTAAAACTCGAACGCTCATCGTATAAATTTTTAGATTTCTAAAAACTTATTTCTGGAAAACACCCTTTACCCTTCACTACTCTTCTTGCCATGCCTGCTCAATTTCGTGATTATTATCAAACACTCGGTGTTTCTAAAACTGCCTCTGCTGATGAGATTAAATCAGCCTTTCGCAAGCTAGCTCGTCAATATCATCCCGATGTTGCTAAGGACAAAAAAGCTGCTGAAGAAAAATTCAAAGAAATCAACGAAGCATACGAAGTCTTAAGCAACGCTGAAAACCGCAAAAAATACGACACCTATGGCGCTAGCTGGTCTCAAGCTGGCCCTGCTCCTGGCGGTCATTATTCAGGAGGAATGCCAGGCGGATTTGGTAGCACAGCTGGATTTGGACAAGGCGGCGAAGAATTTCATTTTGGAGGCACTGGATTTAGTGATTTTTTTGAACAATTTTTTGGAACACGTCGCGGTCGTGCTTACAGTGGAGGAATGGGTTTTGAAGAGACACCTCAACGTGGCGATGATGTAGAAGCTGATCTTCTCGTCACACTTGAAGAAGTTCTTCAAGGAGCTACACGATCTATTTCTCTCCGCAAACCAGGTTCTCAATCCCCTCAAACCTACACCATTAAAATTCCTCAAGGCGTACGAGAAGGACAACGCATTCGCCTCGCAGGCCAAGGAGGCAGTGGCAATGGCACTCCAGGGGATCTTTACCTCCGCGTCAAACTTCAGCAACATCCTGATTTTTATTTTGAAGAACGTGATATTTTTCATGATGTTGAAATTCCCGCTTGGCATGCGGTGCTTGGTGGAGACCTAACCATTCCAACCCCGGAAGGACGTGTGAAATTAAAAATTCCTGCCGGCACACAACCTGGAAAAAAATTTCGCATCCCTGGTCAAGGCCTTCCAACAGGGAAAAGCACACGCGGTGATTTTTTTGCCATTGTCACAATTGAGATTCCAACAAAGTTGACTACAGAAGAAAAAACTATTTGGGAAAAATTAAAAACACTGGATAACAAATAAAAATCCTATCTTCCTGTCCGTTCATGTGAACAGAGTATAAACGCTCTAGCCCGGATATTTCATGGCAATTCGTCGCGAGGCGCCGCGCAGCCTGATGTAGACAAGGAAGGCGACGGATTGCGACGACGGCTGTATGTTTTATACTGCCCAAGGAGCAATCCTAGACTTACGCAGTATACACCAGGCTCTCGCAAGCCGCAGCAGAATTGCCGTGAAATATCCGGGCTAGAAGACCACTCCAGCTTCAACACCAAGCACCAAAGCATTGGGAATATTTCCGGTACCGCCTGGGCGAATGACCCATTGCAAGTCAGGTTGAATATAAGAAAAATTGGTAAGATGAATTCTGTAGCCTGATTCATAGACGAGTTCATATGTTGGATATCCATTACCGAGCTGTTGTTGAGCCGTTGCAAAATTGCTACTAAAATTTCCATACATCACTCCGAAAGTTGTGAAATCATTTTCACGCCCTGGAATTAGCCCCGTATAGATAGCTCCGGCATTGACTTGAAAGGGCAACATAGAAATATTTTGTTGAGGACAAAGTGCGTAATCAGACCAAAGAATCAGTCCTGTGTTATTTTGTAGATTTGGCTTATAAATGAGTTGGTCAGCATGCCAGTAGAGACCATATGAATTAGCTGCTGGAATATCACTGTTAAACTGCTGATACGTTGCTGTGGAATAATATCCCCCCATCCAATAATGTCCCATCAAACCTTTGAGTGGAGAATGATTTGGTGAAGAGAGTGTATTATTATACGAAGCACTCGCATTTGCAGGTTTGTTATTTTGATTTTCTTGTCCATAGGAAGATGATGTCGATTTAAAAAATTCAGGACTCCATCCATATTGAGCTAAGAGCATCACCCCATTTTGAGGATAAAAATTCCAATCAAAGCCATTGCGAGAGTAAGGCGTGACTTGATAAGCACCAAGACGAGCGGTCGTAGAATTAGGAAGATTCCATTTTAATCGACTACCCCAAACAGAATTAAAGTAACTCGACATTCTTCCGTTCAGCCAAAGAGCTTCTGGATTTCCATTAATGCCACTATTCATATAAAGAAAGGCCAATGGTGAAATTGCAAATTCATTTCCAGCAACAATGCGACCAAATTTTAAACTCGCATCATCATCCAAAAATTTTTGTTCGTAAAATAACTCATTAAAATGAATGGTTTCGACCGCATAGGTCTGTTGGACGGGAAAAATATTTCCGATATTATTTTGTGAAAGATTATTTCCGTTTAGTTCCATTGTGCTGATTGTAAAATAACCACCATGCCAGCCAAAAAGTTTTTCTGTTTCGAGAAGGCAGGCAACAACAAAAACATCTGCATAATTGCATCCACCTGGACGAAAACCTCCCACCGGGTTTCCAACCGTATCTGAAGTATACGTCAGTGAAAAATTGATACCACGATCAGTCAACTTATCACGTAAACTAAACCAATTCCCCGAAGCTTTTTCACTCTCGATAATAGTATGAGGCGATGTCTGCCTTGCTAAGTATGGCAACAAAATCTGTTGTTGCTGACCACTTGATGGCATAGTTCGAAAAAAATCTTCGCCAAATCCAAAAAATTCTCTCCAATCAAATTCACTCATGCCTGCTTGCTCTTCTATTTTAACAGCATGGTTTACTGACTCTCTAGCAGCTGGCACGAACAAACTTGGTTCATTCGTTGTGCCAGTAACAAGGCTAAATGCTAGAAGAGAAAAAAAAGAAAAGAATATCATTTATGGAAGTTTATTTTTGTTTAAGAAAATTTATAATGTATGTGATACCGTTTGCGTGCTAGAAGATTGAGCTCTCTCTTTGCGCTTCGCGCTTATGAAGCTCAAACTACAAACACTTAAACTTTGAAAGTAATTTATAATCTATTATCGGTTAATGATTATTTTTATCTAAATTGACAACAAGCTCAACATTCCCATGCTCGATATTCAGCTTCTCCGCAAAAATCCCGAAGGCGTCAAAACTGCACTCGCACGACGTTCGCCGGCTCATATTGAACAAATTGATCTTATTTTAGCAAGCGACACCAAACGTCGTGAAGCAGAGACAAAACTTCAAACCTTGCAAGCCAATCGCAATCGTCTTAGCAAAGAAATTGGCATGATGAAGAGCCGCAAAGAAGATTCTTCTTCACTGGAAGCGGAGGTTAAAAACTTAGCAACTGAAATGGAAGAACTTCGCGCAACTGCAGAAGAGCTTGAAGTGAAGCAGCGCGATCTCTTACTTCGTCTTCCTAACATGCCTCACGCTGTTATTCCTGATGGCCATGATGCCAGTCATAATAAAACAATTCGCTCTTGGGGAACGCCTCTTCAAGAAAAACGAGAAACTCACATCGAAATTGGCGAACGCTTGGGGCTTTTTGATCTTGATCGAGCAACAAAACTCAGTGGTAGTGGCTATGTTTGTTTCACTGGAAAAGGAGCACGCCTTGAGCGCGCCTTAATTAATTTTCTCCTTGATTTGCAAACAGAGCAACATGGCTACACCGAAATGGGAATGCCAGTTCTAGTCCGTCGCGATTGCATGATTGGAACAGGACAGCTTCCAAAATTTGAAGAAGACATGTATGGCTTTGACGAAGGGACGATGTTCCTGACGCCCACAGCTGAAGTCTCGCTTACCAACTTTTATCGGGAAGAAATTATTCCTGAAAAAAATCTTCCCCTCAAATTGACAGCCTGTACTCCTTGCTTCCGTCGTGAAGCGGGCTCCGCAGGTCGCGAAACACGAGGCATCATCCGTATGCATCAATTCAACAAAATTGAACTTGTTAAAATTGTCCACCCCGACACAGCCGAAGAAGCTCTACAATCACTCACACATGACGCTGAAAAAGTTTTACAACTTCTCGAACTTCCTTATCGCGTGCTTGACCTTTGCGCAGGTGATCTCGGAGCTGGCTCAGCCCGTACCTTTGACCTTGAAGTTTGGGCACCTGGTCAACAAACCTTCCTTGAAGTTTCGAGCTGTTCTCACTTCGGAGACTATCAAGCACGCCGTATGAATCTCCGCTACAAAGCCGCCGATGGGAAAAATGCATTCTGTCATACCCTCAACGGCTCTGGAACAGCCTTGCCTCGACTCTATGTGGCCCTGTTAGAGACACACACACAACCGGAAGGCGCTCTCCTAATTCCAAAAGTGCTTCAACCTTATTTCGGCGCAGAGGAACTAGGCTAAAGGTAAATTAGGGCCTTCGGAAATTAATGATAAAAATTTCTATTCATGGCATGAGAAATCAAGATGACAAAAATAAGATTGTCAACCACGCCCAATTTTTTTCAGCCTTCAACCTATCCTACGAAACCCCTTTTCTTATCGGCCTCTCTGGAGGTGCTGACTCAGTGGCATTGTTCTACCTTCTCCTTGAACAGGGACACCGTAACTTAATTCTTTGCCATTTTGATCATCAGCTGCGAGGTGCTGAGTCAGATGAAGATGCTCTATTTGTCAAAAATTTAGCAACAACATTGCAATTGCCTTTTGAGTTAGGAACTGAAGATGTGGCCTTGCGTGCGGCATCCAAAAAAATATCACTGGAAATGGCGGCACGAGAAGCACGCTATGAATTTTTTGCGCAAATGGCGCGTTTATATCAAACAAATACACTCGTCTTAGCTCACCATGCCGATGATCAAGTTGAAACTTGTTTTCTCCATTTTCTCAGAGGCACAGGTTCCGCTGGTCTGGCAGGAATGCTCCCCATAAGCCAACGGATCATTGATGGCATTGAGCTCACCATCATCCGTCCACTGCTTGCAAAAACAAAAAAAGATTTGGTTTCTTTTTTGATGGAACGCAATTTGAACTGGCGAGAAGATAAGAGCAACGCATCCCTTCTCCCGACACGCAATCGTCTGCGACATCATGTACTGCCGCTCTTAGATAAAATGATTGGGCCTCATTATCGTAGTGCCATCACACGCACCGCTTCTATCTTGGCTGCAGATGACTATTTGGAATTGCTCGCAGCCCCTCAGTCCATGCATGCAGAGCTTCGTACAGTAAACCTTCACTCCATGCCAATCGCCTTGCAACGCCGTGTTATCCATGCCTGGCTCCGCCACCATCATTTTTCTGAGATTAGCTTTGATGAAGTTGAACGCGTTCGCTCCCTTTTGAATTTAGATGGTCCAGCAAAAGTCAATCTCCCTGGCAATGCCCATGCTCGACGCCGCGCAGGAAGACTCTTTTTAGAACAACATCCTGTTTAGCAATACCCGTTTAACATTTTTTGTGAAAATAAGCTTCTATCCGCTTTGCATCTTCCGGCGTATCGACTCCAAGCGCTCGGTGGCTCGTAGTCAAAATACGAATTTTAATTCCATGTTCGAGCGCTCGCAGTTGTTCTAATTTTTCACAACGTTCCAATGGCGATGGTCGATAGCCAACATATTTTTTTAAAATATCTTTTCGAAAACCATAGATACCCAAGTGCAAGAGAGGACGCACCATTGATTTTGAATCATGGGTATCGCGATGATAAGGCAGAAGGCTCCTTGAAAAGTAGAGCGCATTTTTTTTCTGATCGAGGACAACTTTGACAACATTAGGATCATTTCGATGTGCCTCATCGCTCAGTGGTGTTGCCGCGCTGATCATCTCCACTTCGGGATCTTGCAGCATCATTTTCGCAAGACGATCAATAAGACGGCCATCAATTAACGGTTCATCTCCCTGCACATTGATCACATGGGAGAATGTTTCTTTTTTCTCCAACTTTCGCACTGCTTCAGCAATACGATCCGTTCCTGATTGATGCTTTATCGAAGTCATCATCACGTCAGCTCCAAAAGCCGTTGCAACTTTTTTAATCCGCCGATCATCAGTTGCAATGATAATGCGCTCAATCGCGCGTGCCTTTTGGCATCGTTCCCAAACATGCTGTAACAAAGGCTTCCCCCCCAAGGAATGCAAGAGTTTTCCAGGAAAACGTGTTGATCCCCAACGTGCAGGAATAATAAGAGCGACACCAAATTGTTTTTGAGAAGATTTCATAAAAAATAAGTATTCTTTAATTTTTTTTCAAAATCCATTTCAGTGCTTCGGCTACATCTTCAGCAATAAAGTCTGCACCGCAATCACGATGCTCTTTGCCATAGCCTGTTAAGACTAAGATCGTTCTACATCCTGCTGCCCTCCCCGCTTCAATATCGCTCGTACGATCCCCAATCATGAAAGAATTTGACAGGTCCACATTGAAGTCTTGGGCAGCTTCTAAAATCATTCCTGGTGCTGGCTTGCGTCGAGTGGAGTTAGATCCTGGCATGTCAGGCGCCATGTAAACCCCATCGATGAACCCGTTGAGTTGACGTTGCAGCTCTTCTTGCACAGCATCAAATTCTTTTTTAGTAAAATAGCCACGCCCAATACCACTCTGATTAGTGATGATCAGGTGCAACCACCCACGTACGCGAGTTTGAGCCAAGAGCGCAGCGACACCCTCAATGGCCTGAACCTCTTCGGGACGATGGCAATGATCGACTTCTTTCATGAGTGTTCCGTCGCGGTCAAAAAAAATGGCAGGACGCAGCGAAGAGAGACAGGAAGATTGAGGAAAGGCTGATGTCATCTAGAAACTGTTAATTGTAGTTTTAGTTAAAAGTTGAAGTTTTAGTTTCGTGGTCTTCGTAGAAGAAGAAAGAATATTTATTTTTTGCTGAAAGCTAGTTGAAACTTCAACTTCAATTTTTAGCTTAAACTTTTTTGATTAACAAAAATATTTTTCTATCATTTTATTGCCATCTCCCGAAAGTGTGATTCAAAACTCTCAAGCAATTCCTCCGGCAAACACGTAGCCGTTCCTAATTTTCCAACAACAATACCAGCACCATGATTAGCAAGTTCGGCAGCTTCTTCTGGCGCAGCACCTGCAACAAGGCCAACCGTGTAAAGAGCAATAGCCGTATCACCAGCTCCAGAGACATCGTAAATTTCTTGAGCTCGTGTTGGCGTATGATAAGGAAGATGGCCCTGTCGAAAAAGCATCATCCCTTGTTCTCCTAGCGTAATGAGAAGCGCTTTAGCATTCCATCTCTGCAGAAGTTTTTCTCCAACAGAAAGGAGCGCTTGATCTTGAAGAGGAGGCGTTATTGGAGGGGCCCAAGGAACTCCTGCCGCAGCAAATGCTTCTGTTCGATTTGGCTTGATGACATCAAGTCCGCTCCAAGCAAGTGGGCGCTGAGGGTGAGGATCACAAGTGATGATTTTATTGACTCCTTGGCGAAGGATCGCATCAATAAACTCTTGCTGCAAAAATCCTTTTCCATAATCTTCAAAAAGAATGGCATCAATGTAAGGAAGAAGTTCTGTCGCTCGCTTGATAGCTATTTCTAAGAGTTCAGGAGTAGAGGCAAATTTTTGCTCACGATCCACACGAACGACTTGCTGATGCTGAGCAATGATGCGTGTTTTTACAATTGTTGGAGTCTCTTCCATCGCAATCAAACCATCTGTCTGCAGGCCTTCCTCATCCATTAAGGTTGTCAATTTTTCTCCTGCACGATCACAACCAATTCTACCTAAGACATGCACTTCATTACAAAACTGTCTTAAATTTCGCGCCACATTAGCAGCCCCTCCGGGATAACTCGATTCTCGCTGAACCTCAACGACTGGCACAGGGGCTTCTGGAGAGATACGCATGACATTTCCCCAAACAAATTCATCCAACATCAGATCTCCTAGAACGAGAATCTTTTTTTGAGAAGCATGAGTAAGAATATGCTGTAATCTTATAGGGTCCATGGAATCAGATAATCAGCTTACAGGTTACAGCTTGTAGGTTACAGCAAAAAGTTCCAAGCTTCTACTAACATAGCATCTCGATCGGAACGCCTTGCCAGAGAAAAAAAACTCCTGCGTATCATTTTCCTAAAAATCATTCGTCATAGGTATATAAGAAAAATCACTCTTGTCCAAAATCGAAGTCGTCGATAGTCTAAGTGCTAGTGCTTGTAGCTTTGCTGCTTTTTTTCATATGAAAATTAATTTTAACTTTTACAAATTTTCCCCGAAATGCTGCAACCTGCAATCTCCAATCTGCTGTTCATTTTTTTTATTCCTGCTCGCTAGCACGCTAAAGGCGTCTGTACCATCACCATTGCCACAGAAAATGACCACAGCTGCTCCTGTAGCACAGACACCCAGACAGCAAGCTAGCTCACCTCCCGCATCTCTGAATCTTGCTGATTTTCCTGCAGATTCTGTCGAAGATGTTGTTGTTCCTGTTCCCAGTGAAATTTTTTCGGTGCTCGACAAATTGGGAAACCCTAATTGGAAAGCTCAGCTTCGTTTAAACAAAACACACACACCTGAAGAACGCCCTCAGATTGCGCTTCTTCTAGGCTCGGTGATTGCTGAAGGTTTTGTTGCTGTGGAGGCCGAAGATGCTGAACGCGTCAAAGATCTAGGTCGCGACGTCCTCTCGTTGGCAGAAGCTGTCAATGTTCGTAAGTCAGTTATTGCTCGTAGCAAAAGCATTATTCAAAAAGCCGATGCCCGTGATTGGCGTGGCGTTCGTTCGGAATTTGATGGCGCACGCAATGATGTTCAAGCAGCCATGCATGAAATGAATGATAGAAATCTTGCTCAATTGGTCAGCCTTGGTGGCTGGCTCCGTGGCACTGATGTGCTCACAGCGATTGTAGATGCTAACTATACTTCGGATGGCGCGGAACTACTCCATCAACCTGAGCTTATTCGCTATTTTAAACGCTGCATTAATGGCATGTCTCCACGTCTTCGTAAAAATAACTTGGTCCTTCGCATCGACAAAGTACTAGATCAAATTACACCTATCATTGAAGGAAAAAGCCATGTCATCACGCGAGAGAAGATTCAAAAAATTCATAACCTGACCAGTGAGATAGTAGCACTCATTAATACGACCTCTTAATTTTGTGAGACCGCATTGTTCATTCCGTTTTATCCGATTCTTCCTGTTACTGACAGGAACGATCTCTTGCGTCCTTGCTGCTCATGCTACAGTCGATGATGCTCTCTCATTTGCTTACGAAGCAGCTTTGCCATATCATAAACAGTATGCTTTTCGTAAAGATGCTTGGGGAGGAGATCTCGGTGTTAATGATCGTCAGGCTGTTACAGCCCAACTATTCAAAGGAAATGAGTATTGGTTTATTTTGGGCTCCGATGTCAAAACAGCTGTAATCTCAGTTCATCTCTATGACGAAACAGGAAAATTAGCCGAAACCGACAGCTGGCAAAAGCCAAATGACAAAAAACATTTTAGCGCTGCAGGGGCCTATATTGTTCCTAAGAACACGGGCACCTATTTTGCCATTGTTCAAATTCACCAATCTCCAGAAGAGAGAACCCATTGGGCACTAGTTTACGGATATAAAGATAAAAAGAAGTAATGGGTAACGAGCATTTTATAAATTGAAAGCACATCAGCTTTTACAAATTCTTATTTTGATAGAATGATATTTTAGGTACTTTTTGAATCATGTTTCATAACTTGCGAGACATACTCATTACTCATCACTCATTGCCTTTCGAATAGTCACCCCAGATATCAACTAAAGTGAAATCTTCCTCTCCAAAATCGGACCTCCTTGAGCAGACCTTAGAATTCGACAATCCTCATTTGCTCCACAATCTTTATCATCATGATGAAAAATTGCTCCGCACGATGGAAGAAGTCCTCGGAATTAAAGTAACTACGCGTGATGGTTGGATACGATTCAAAGGTTCTTCAGTTGGCGTTAAGCGTGCTACCTGGACTTTTCATCGTCTGGAACAACTTCACCAACGAGAAGCGATCATCGGCCCTTATGAATTTTTAGATGCTCTTCATCAATCGGCTTTTGAATCAGAGGCCAAAACACGAGATCGGATTTTTTGTTCTCCTCGCAAACCTCCTGTTATTCCTCAAACAGAATCGCAATACACTTACCTCGAACAAATCGACAACCACGATATCACTTTCGGCTTGGGACCAGCAGGAACCGGAAAGACTTACCTTGCGGTCGCGAAAGCAGTCTCTGCTTTGAAACAAGAGAAGGTCAGCCGCATCATCTTAACACGCCCTGCCGTAGAGGCTGGTGAGGCTCTGGGGTTTCTTCCTGGCGTCCTCCAAGAAAAAATATTTCCTTATCTCCGTCCTCTCTATGATGCCCTGCATGAAATGTTAGAGCCAGAAGAAATCCAGCGCTTTATTGACAAAAATATTGTTGAAATCGCACCACTCGCATACATGCGAGGCCGAACTTTGAATAATGCATTCATCATTTTGGATGAGGCTCAGAATACGACTACAGAACAAATGTTCATGTTTCTCACAAGAATTGGCCGAGGCTCACGCTGTATCATCACGGGTGATAGCACACAAATTGATTTACCTAAAAACAAACCAAGCGGCCTTTTGGAAGCAATAACTATTTTAGAAAAAGTTCCTGGCATTGGGTTTCACTATTTTACTGAGCAAGATGTCGTGCGACATTCTCTTGTTCAAGCCATCATTAGGGCTTATCAAGAGCAGCGTGCTCCTCTGACGAAAGGCTGAAATTTTTAATTATCTTCTTTTGATATGACTTCTTTCTCCTTTAGCTCTCAGCCTTCAGCCCTCAGCCTATAGACTATTCACCATGGTCAAATATTTTGAACATCGTCAACTTGCGGCCCGCGGCCTTGCCTGCGGTAAGATACGGCGCCGCGTAGAGCGGAACAGATTTTTGTTTCTTTTAGAAAAAGCAAAAATCATTCGTCTCTTGCTCATTATTATTATTGGCTTTGCTTTTGGTGCTCTTGATTTTTATGGCAGCGATCCTTACGCCCCTCAGCGTGCGTGCCTGACTCTTTTTATTTTTCTTGCAGCATTGGGACATCTTTGGATTAGCGGTTCAGAAGTTTTACGACGCAATTCGCGTTTATCCCTAGTCTTTGGTGCTCTCCTCATACAGGGTATCCTTTTAAAATTTCTCCTTCTCCACGGAGCTCACGACTCACTGTATACCAATGTTGTTCCGTTCTTGCTGCCATATGCGTTTGCCCCACTTGCGCTCTCCGTTTTGTTAGGAAAAAGTGAAGTTCTTTTTGAAACACTCTTTGGCAGTCGCTGGATTGCTTGTCTTTTTAGCGGCTCTCATCCGCTTTTCATGATCACTTCACTAATCACCGGCTTAGTAGCAGTCCTTGCTACTCGTCATGTTCGTCGTCGATCTCTTATCATCCGCGCTGGAATTTACAGTGGTGTAGCCGCTGGCGTTCTCGCTGTGATTTTTGGAAAACTGGGACCTCTTGAGAACACACCTCTCAAATACATTCCTTGGTCGCTTCTTTTTTTTCAAAGTATGACGGCTGTCGGAAGTGGCCTCTGCACAGCAATTGTAGTCAGCGGTCTCTTGCCGATCTTAGAATCGCTCTTTCGCATTAAAACTGATATCTCTTGGCTCGAGATGTCGGACTTAAATCATCCACTCTTACGTCGTCTTGCAGTGGAGGCACCAGGAACTTATCAACATAGCCTCGCTTTAGCTCAGCTTGCAGAACCTGCTGCAGAGGCCATCGGTGCTAACACAACCATCTGCCGTGTTGGCGCTTATTTTCATGACATCGGAAAATTGGTTAAGCCAGAATATTTCACCGAAAATATCTCCTCCGAAAAAAATCCTCACGATGCTCTTACACCAACAATGAGCGCCCTGATTATTTCTGCTCATATCAAAGAAGGCGTTGACCTTGGCCTCAAAAACAAACTTCCGCTTCGCATTATCGATATTATTCGCCAACATCATGGCACGACGATGATTCGTTATTTTTTCCAACGCGCGCAACAACAACAGGAAGATGCACGACTCGGTGGCAAAATGATGAACCTTCGTCCTCAAGATATTCCAGACCTTGCTACTGAAAATTTTCGCTATCCAGGACCAAAACCTCAATCGCGAGAAGCGGCCATTATCGGCCTTGCTGATGCTGCTGAGAGTGCCTCGCGAAGTGTCGAAAAGCCAACACCTCAACGTCTTGATGATCTTGTCCATGACCTTCTTGAAGAACGCTTGCGTGATGGTCAATACGACGAATGCCCTATCACGATGAAAGAACTCCATCAAGTTGCTGATGCCATTGTCCTTGCCCTCTTAGGAATGCTTCACAGCCGTATCTCCTATAAAAAACGCGCTGAACGAGAGCAAGCCTTAGCCGCGCCAGGAGCTGAAGGCTAAAAAAGCCTAATCTACAAGCATTAGAGCATTATAATTCGCTGAATCTCTTCACAAGAAAGTTTAGTAGCTATAGAAATTTGTTCTATGG
>CAYYAN010000019.1:0-12333 GCA_964469825.1 uncultured Chthoniobacter sp.
ACCCCATCAGCCTTCGCGACTTTCTCGTCACGAAAGTGATGAAATATTCGGGCTAAAGGCTGGTAAATTCAAACCAGAGTATACTGGAAAAATGAATTTTTATCTTTCTGCTGTTGATGATTTGTTACGGCAACCTGGTGATAATCCAAGTGTTGGTTTAATTTTGTGTAGGTCCAAAGTTGGCGTGCTTGCGGAGTATGCATTGCGTGATATGACTAAACCAATCGGCCTTGCAGAATATCGCATTACTCAAAGTTTGCCGAAAAATTTAAAAACAACATTGCCAACAATCGAGGAGTTAGAAGCAGAATTTACAAGAAAAATAAAAAACTAAATTTCATCATGTCAACCAAAATCATTGCTATCGCCAATCAAAAAGGAGGCGTTGGAAAAACAACAACCTCGGTAAACTTAGCTGCCGCCGTTGCCGAGCAGGGGAAATCAGTTTTGCTTATTGATCTCGATCCTCAGGCTAATGCGACGACGGTGCTTTTAGCACACGAAGTTTTAGAGGGAGGACTTTATCGCGCTTTGATTGGTGAAACAACGATGGCAAACATTGTTCTTTCCACGCGACTTCCCAATCTTTTTTTGATCCCAGCTGACTTAGAGTTAGCTGGTGCCGAAATTGATGTGGCACGTCAAGAGGAGCATCTCCTGCAACTTCAAAGTCGATTAGCACCGTTTAAATCTTCTCAAAAATTTGATTTTATTTTTCTCGATTGTCCTCCTTCTTTGGGAATTTTGATGTCGAATGCGTTGACTGCAGCAGACGAAGTTTTAATTCCCATTCAATGTGAGTACTATGCCTTGGAAGGTCTTGGTAAGTTAGTTGGAGTAATGGAACAGTTGCGACAGAGTGGTGTTAATCCGCGTCTGGCAATGAGCGGATTGCTTATGACACTTTTTGATGGTCGCACAAACTTGAGTGGGGCTGTCATGAAAGATGTGCGTGATCATTTTCAAGAAGTTGTTTTTGAAACAGTCATTCCACGGTCAATTCGATTAAGCGAAGCTCCAAGTTTTGGAAAAACGATTTTGGAATATGACAATAAAGGTTCCGGAGCGGCTGCTTATCGAGCTTTGGCACTTGAATTTTTGAAACGCCAAGCAGCTGGAATTTCTTTTGTGGGGGCTCCTGCAACACAGGAATAAAAGATGAAAGTTTACTTTGTGGCCCCTAAGGAGTTTATTCCTCCTCCGGCATGGGTCCGTGCTTTTACGCATCAAGAACGAACACTTCGGGGAGAAAAAGAAGGTTTTGGTATTCCTCGAAGTTGGATTTTTCAACCATGGCTTTTATTAATGAAAGCAGGAATTCATTGTGAATATACTCCTTATCTTCCTGAAGAGGGGATTGCGTTAATGCTCAGTTTTAATATTCATCCAGATTCTCAGGGATCAGATAAGTTTTTTTTGGTTGATATTGCAGCAGATCGGCTGCCTCGTTCCGTTGCTCATTTTCATATTGTGCAAAATCCAGTTCAAGCGCGTGAGTATGCTAATGCATTTTATATGCCGCACTGGCCAGAACATTATTTGATTTCACGAGATAAAAACAGAGGGACGACTTTTACCAATATTTGCTATTTTGGTGACCCAAACAATTTGGCTCCCGAATTAAAATCAGAAGAATGGCAGCAATATCTTAAGACAGAATTGGGTCTTTATTTTCAAGTGAAGAATAAAGAAGAGTGGCATGATTACTCAGATGTTGATGCAGTGGTAGCGATTCGTGATTTTTCTAATAAGCCATATAATAACAAACCTGCTACAAAACTCTATAATGCATGGCTTGCTGGGGTTCCTTTTATTGGAGGGGCCGACTCTGCCTATGCTAGTGAAGGATCTCCTGAAAAAGATTATCTCATTGCGACATCAACTGAAGAACTCTTGCAGCAGCTGCATCGGCTAAAGAAAGATCAAGAGCTGCGAACAAGATTGGTGAAGCTAGGAGGTGAATCTGTTCAAGATTTTACAATAGAAAAAACATTAGAACGTTGGAAAAAGCTGATTCAAGAGATTCTTCCCGAACGAGCTCTTGAATGGCAACAATTACGTCAAGCAATCTGAAACTATGAGCCTCCGAAATTTTTTTGCTTTCATTAGATTTTCCCACACTCTTTTTGCCCTGCCCTTTGCGCTAGGTTCTATGATTGTTGCAGCGAGAGGATGGCCTGGATGGCTTCTTTTTATGTTGATTCTAGGATGTATGGTTTTTGCACGCACTGCAGCAATGACGTTCAATCGAATTGTTGATTGGGAGATTGATCAACGCAATCCTCGTACCGCGCAACGGCATCTGTTATTGAGTAAGCAGGCTGCTACGATGGTTTGCGGAGTGAGTGCTCTTCTTTTTATGAGTACGACCGTGATGATTAATACGCTCTGTTTTTTGTTGTCGCCAGTTGCTTTGGTAGTAATTTTTTTCTATTCCTTTACAAAACGTTTTACTTCCTTTGCTCAATTCTTTTTGGGGATGGCGTTGGCAATAGCTCCCATTGGAGCTTGGATTGCTGTGACTGGCAGGATAGAGTTGGCTCCTTTCGTGTTAGCGCTGGGCGTTCTTTGTTGGGTTGCGGGATTTGATATTATTTACGCCACGCAAGATGTAGATGTTGATCATAGGGAAGCTCTTTATTCTATGGTGGTGTGGTTAGGCATCCCAAAGGCCCTTACTTTGGCAAGATGGTTGCATGTTGTTTTGTTAGCCACGTTGATTTTTTTCGGATTGCTGACGCAACAACAAAGATTTTACTATTTTTTTCTGATGCCAGTTCCTCTATTTTTTATTTATGAACATCGTATGGCTAAAACACTTCAAATCGCAGCCATCAACCGAGCTTTTTTCCATACGAATGCCATTGTCGGATTTTTATTTTTGTTAGCAACTTGTTTTGGGCGATGAAAAAAAACCTTACACCAACAACAGCTTTTGACCTTGTTATGGGTGATGTAGAATGCCTGCGCGAACAAGCTCATGCTAAGCGGTGTGAGCTTTTGCCTGCCAATGAGGCCACTTACCTCATCATGCGAATTGTGAGCTATACCAATATTTGCATAGCTAATTGCAGTTACTGCGCTTTTTATCGTCGGCCGAATGATCCAGAAGGTTACGTTTTAAGCGATGAAGCTGTTTTTAAAAAAATAGATAACTTACTAGCTCTTGGAGGTTCTTTGGTTGCCATGGAAGGAGGCTTTCACCCCAAATTAAAAATCGATCATTACGAGCATCTTTTTCGTGCAGTGCGTGAGCGCTATGGTGCTGCCATTGAGATTTATGGACCAACAATAGTAGAAGTCATTTTTATTGCACGGAGTTCACGTATTTCTTTGGAGGAGGCATTGACGAGGCTCTGGAATGCTGGTCTTCGGTGGATTCCAGGAGGAGGGGCTGAAATTTTGACTGATGTTTGGCGCCAAAAATTGTCACCACTCAAATATTCTGTTCGCGATTATCTCGAGGCGATGGAACTCGCACAGCGGCTTGGCTATGGCACTACGGCAACCATGGTGATTGGATTTGGAGAAAGTTGGGAAGATCGTATTGAACATTTAGAGCATATTCGGACGTTGCAAAATAAAACAGGTGGTTTTAGCAGCTTTTTACTTTGGACCTACCAATCCGATAACACTGCCCTTGGTGGCTCGCGGATTAGTAACGAAGAGTATTTAAAGGCTGTCGCCTTGAGTCGACTTTATCTGGATAACATTCCTGTGATTCGCGCCTCATTTTTAACACAAGGTACAGAGGGTCCTGCTGCTTTGAAATGGGGGGCTTCTGATTTTGATGTCGTTCTCGAAGATCAAGTCACCCAGCAAGCGGGAACTGTGATTGAATCAAATGTGGAAAAAGTGCTCGATTGGGTGAAGGGTGCTGGAATTAACCCTAAAAAAAGAAGTCCTTTTTTAATAAAGGATAACAAATAACGAGTAGCTTCAAAAACTCCTGCGTATTATTTTTATTAAGAAGCAAATTATGATAGGAATATCTTGACAATAGGTTCTAGCATTTCATAGTAGCTCGATGCAAAAATTCCAATATGCTAGAGATAGTTTCTGGAAGTTTTTTTCTCAAAAAAAATTTATTGCCATCATCATCTGTGGAGGATTGATGGGATCGGGCTTAAGAGCTGAAAATGGAAGTGAAAAGAAGTATGAGCTGAGAGCTCCTGATGAGGAGCCTTATGTTCTCTCTCTTACTGTCTCTGGAGCCTACCAAGAGCCTGCTAATATCGAAATCATGGCTCATGCAACACATTCTGAGCAACTAACTGGGATTACTTTTTATTGGAATAATCAGGAAATGGCAATTGGTAGTGTGACGGAAGAGCCTTATGAGGTTGACGTGACTCGTAGTTTGAATCAATTGATGGCACTAAGGTTTATGTTGCCTCATTTTGATTTTTCTGGAATGGCACCTTCTGGTGGGCTAGCTGCAGGAGAACAACAATTCAAAGCTATCGCTACTTATGAAAATGGAGAGCAAGCAACAGCAATGCTGACCATTAACATTTTTCCTTCTAATGAATATCGGAGAGGATGGAGTCCTTATTTGAATGGTTATTTTTCGACAATTGAAGCCTTGGATTTTGAAAAAGGAGTTTTTCTTGATGAGAGGCCTGATTATTTAAAAGAGATTTATTCTCAGCATGGAATTGATGCTGATAACAATTTTGCGAAGCTTTTTCCTCAAGGATATCCTTGGTTCTTAAGAACAGCAGCTAATGGAGGCGGACCTCAAGAGCCATGTTATCACCTCTATGTTAATGAGGAAGGCGTTGCTAGTTACAATACTCCGGTTAATAAAGTTCCTTGCTTGCATGGTGAGGTTACTGGAGATGCACCTCCGATGGTGGCTTTTGGGAAGGCTGGTGGTGGTAAAGAATTGTTTGTTGGGCAATCTTATCGTTTTGGAATCAATGCTGGAGGTCAACGGCAAGATCTTTTTAATAACGCTGACATTAAAATTGAGGTTTACGATAAAGAACAATTTAAGGAAGGAGCCAACAATGTAGCGCCTATTTACACGCAGACAATTTCTCTTCCTCGGGCTAATGATGTTAATAACTGGAGTCAATTCAATGCCGAAGGGTTCAGTCGAGAGATGCGTATTTTCCAACCCTATGGCGACAAAACAATAGATTTCGATACACAGATCCAATATGTTCCTAAAGTTGGAGTATGGGGTAATTTTGCTGATTACTCATTTATTCTCACTCATCGAGCCGGCAGTGATGCTTTTTATTTCAAAGTCAGTGTGATGGGGGCAACTAGAGTTGAAAAGAGTAATGATCTGGTCGATATGGCTGAAAATGCCTCAGGAACGGCACCTGCTTATAACCTTAGTTACACATTAGATTTTGATGAGCCAACTTCTTGGAGGGCTACATTTCTCAACCAACCTCATTTTCAAAGCATTGCTTTGCCCAGTTGTTATCAAGGGAAGAGCATGGGAGAGCTGCTACGCGAAAAACACCTTGTGAGGGATACACTGCCAGCTCCAGAACAGATCAACTACAACTTAACGGCACTCGACAACAGTCCTGAATTAAAAACCCATCCTGAGTTAGATCGTATTGTTGAAGATTGTGGAGGTGACCCGATGGCCCTTGCCAACTATGTTCTCAATGAGATCGAGCTCAGCGATGCGATTGGATACAATGTAACAGGCCAAATTAATGATGCTTCGATCAACCCTCAAGGGGTCAGCCGTGATGCTCTTGGAACCTACTTGGAGGGAGAGGGATCGCCTGCTGAACAGTGTGCGCTTTTGATTTATCTTTTACGCAAAGCGGGCTATCCAGCGGCCTATGTTTTTCCTGAGCATAATAAAATGCTGATGCTAGATGAGCAACTGAGCAAATTACTGCAGATGCAAATTCGAGGGATCAAAAATAGATATGGCGGGTCTGCTGATCAAGTTCATGAGTTGATTCCTGTGAACTATCCTTGGGTTGCCCTTTACGTCGATGGTAAGTGGGTTCATCTCTTTCCTTGGCTTAAAGACACTTCGATAACAGAAGGAAAAGATCTTTTTAATTATTTTCCCGACGGATATCAAACGGGCGCCCAATGGTTGACTCAATATCTCCTCAACAATTCGGAGCTACGCTCGCTAAGTAAGAAAGATAATTTGGGTGCTCTCTTTACTATCTATGCTCAAAACAAATTGACGGAAGCAGGCCTCAGTTTAGAAGACGTTGGAATGCATATCGTCAATCAACGACACAACTACACAAGCTGGGAAGAGTTTCCTCAGCCATGGCAGACGCCGGAAATTTCAGAAGAAAATTTGGCCCAAAATTTAGATGTGCACCAAAACAATGCCTTGCTTGCGCCAGCGCTCGAAAATATTTTTGATACCATTGAAATTACTCTTTTCAGCGATCGAGGAAATCGGAGCCAACCACACCCAGGAAGCAATATCATCCGAGATCCAGCTGCTGATGATCCGACAATCAAGACAGGTTCACTTCGTATGACCGATCTTCATAATCGGCGATTTCTTTTGCGTCATCAGCCGCTTCCCGATGGAACTTTCAAGATGATTCTTTCATTGGAGGCCTATGATAGCACGCCTTCAAACAGTAACACGGAAACTTATAGTTTTAATGCCGGCGAGCATCCTGATCCGGGTAATCTACGAAATCATCAAGAAGCCTCTGTCATTCTACAGACAACAAATGATCAAAATACCAATGACAATTTTCTTTCTTACAACATCACGCACCTTCGCCATCGACAGGCACAAGCTCTCATTGATAAGCATCACCAAGCACAAGATAAGTTAAAAGGAGGAGATAGTTCTCAGGGAGTATGGAATGATTATAGTGACATTTTTTATCCTGCTCAATTTCCTGGTCTTAGTGAAATGATTACCATTGAAGATTGTCGTCCGCTTCTTAAAGGAGACATGGCTGTACTCAATCTCAACTATGGTCGTGTGACACCGAAAATGCAGGAATTTGAAGCGAGAAAATATTGGAACTATCAACAATATGTGGCAGCTAATCCCAGTGCTTCCATCGACCCCGAAGTGGCTACAGGACAGCTTCTCCAGGTTATGGGGCAATCTTATTATTACAAGCTGACTCAGTTTCAAGAATTCTTGGATCCTTTATTAAAAGTAAAACATGTTTCACTCATAGCGCATGGATTTACCAAATTAAGTCCAGAGCGCAATAGTGATGGGACGCCAACGATCATCAATATCAACAATCATCCCGACCTTAAGCTTGCTTATCCAAATGTTGACATGTCCTTCATGCATGCTGTGTTTGCTGGCAATTCAACAATGCATCCTGATTCAGGTGATACAGACTTACGCTATTTAGACGCTATGCAGCTGGAGGTGGGAGATGGATCAGCCAATGAGCATCGGATCATCAATGAATTTTTTGGGCAAGATGCTGCGATATCTACTGTGAGGCTTCTTGATATTGCTCAAGGATGGACACCGGAAACAGGAGTGGCTGCTCATCCTGGAAGTGGTATCATCAGGCTTACTAAAACTAACTACCAAGAAGAGGGTGCAAAAAGCTATAATGGCACCGCTTATGGCCAGTCTGGACAGCAAAAACTTTCTGAATGGGCAGGTGGTATTTGGGATGCAGTCAAAGATAATTTTGAGAATCCAAATAGCAATCCAGATTTTAGTACCGTCTTTATTACGCCAGCCCCTGTGACTGCCGCGGGACAACGAGGCCAACCTTTTACCGGAGTAGGAGCAATGGTATTAGGAGTAGGGAAGTATGGAGCCTATATTTCAGGTAACATGATCATGACGCATGGAGGATCGGGAGGACAAGTCAACTACGATATTCCACAAAATGATCCTCCTCCTATGTGGGTCAGCGGAGGATCGCTTAACCTAACCAATGATGGTGCTGTTTACAACAATGTTGAAGCTAACGTTATTAACAATGGAGAAGTTAATTATTATGATGAGAGTGGAGCATCTAATAATTTTGATGCCACCAGTAATCAAGTTGCCAATGGCCATTTGCAATTAGATCCACAGCAACAAAGCGATCTTGATACCTATCAACAAACCGCTGATAGCACTTGTCAGCAAGAGGCATCGCCTGATGAGGAAGATCATAATAGTTCTGGTGGCGAAAGCATTGTGGTCAACAATCCTGGAAGCGGTAGCACACCAATCATGCCTCAACAAAATGTTGGTACCTCTGGAGAAAAAGTAGCAGACCTTTTAGAGGATCAAATCAATCGAGGAAATACCGGAGGGTCTTCATTTTATAGCAGTATCGGTTCTTATTGTTCCAATTTTGTTTACGACCCAGTGAGTATCGTGACGGGAGAATTTTATATTAATGCAGTTGATTTGAAATTAAATGGGCCAATGCCTCTAGAGATCAGGCGTAGCTACAGCTCGCAGAATCAAGCCAACAATAATTTTGGATATGGATGGAAACTTAACTATTTTCCTTACCTGATGCTTTCCAGTGATAGCGAAACGGCCCCTTCCTTTATTTATGGGGCAGAAATGGATGGTTCTGTCATCGCTTATCGACGAGAGACCATTGGAAATTCAGGCGAAGTAGTTTGGATTCCTAAAGCGGTTGATAATCCAAATTTAATCAACATGGCCGATGGCTCACCTGGATCCAGTAAAAATCTTTTCAATAATCGGATTACACAACAAACAACAGATGGCGTTATTTTTTACACGTTGAGAGGGGCTGATGGAAGTACCCGAACTTTTAAGACGCGCTCTTTCACCGTTGCAGGATCTAGCTCGCTCAATCGTACGAGACCTTATTTAGAGAGCTGGAAAGATGCACAAGGAAATAATTACAAATTTACTTTTGGGGAAGACAATAAATCACCAGAATTTGGGCAACTTACTGTGATTACTTCTAGCAATGGAAATAGCGTTCACTTTCACTACGATACTAAAGGTCACATCATCGAAGCCTTTGCTAGCGATGGACGTCTTTTAAAATATGAATACAGTGCGCAAGGGGATCTCATCAAGGTTACGCTTCCTGATGCTTCCGTCATCACCTACGACTATGAAAAGTTGCCTAATTCTTCTGGCAAAAAAAATTATTCAACACACTTGATTGTTGAGGAAAAAAAACCGGGATGCCGCATACTAAAAAATAGCTATGACTCGCAGCGCCGTGTTGTAAGTCAAACTGCGACCGTTGGGACAAGCTCAACGCCAACAACGAGTGCTACTTTTAATTACCAAAGCAGTCTCAATGCCGACAAAACGCTCAGCGGAACAACCAAAGTTAGTGACATCAACGGAAACGTCACAACCTACATTTATGCAAACAGTCAGATTACAAGCATCACCTATCCGCAAAATGAAAATGGAGTTGCTCCTACCATTGCTCAAGAATGGAATAGCGATAGTGGTTATCCTCGAAGCTTGAAAAAAAGAACCGATCGACGAGGACTCGTCACCGAATATCAATATGACGCTGCAGGGAATCTCACGAGTCGGAGCCTCACAGGCGATCTCACTGGACATGGAGCGCAGGAGACGGCAACAACAACATTTACCTACAACAACAATTTGTTGGCAGCAGCCACTGATCCATTAGGAAAAAAAACAGCCTACTCTTACAATGATCATCAACAGCCAACAACCATCGCTATATCAGCAGCAGGCACTATTATTAGTTCCATACAGCTACAATATACCGACGTGGGAGGATCCTGTGGACTTGTTTCTAGCATGAATCAAGATGGAAGTGTTACTAATTACAGCTATGACGCTCACGGATTTCTTGCAACAAAAACCATGGCAACTGGAACAGCAGATCCCCAAGTAACGACAACCTATAAAAGCAATCGCCGCGGAGAAATTGTTTCTGAGATCGACAACATCGGACGTACTAAAAAATATTTCTACGATAATTTGGGAAGGCGCACAGGAATTGAAATCTACGATGCTCACAACGAACTAGTCGATGCCCATTTCAATTACTACAATGGGAATGGTGACATCATTTGGGAACAGGGAGCTCATTTTAATCCGACGGACCAATGCTACAACGACTATGATCGTGCTGGACATTTGATGCATCAACTCACTTGGCTCGCCAAAGCAGCTCCTGATGGAAGTGGTGTCACCGACGCTGGTGTTGCCCAAACCAGTTACACTTACGATGGACAAGGGAACCTCACATCCATCATTGATCCTAACGGTCACAAAATGACAATGACCTACAATAATCTTGGTGAGATGACAGAGAGGAGTAGCGGTAATGGATTGGCTAAGGAAACATTTTCTCATAATGCGGGAGGAGATGTGACTGATCACACAACCGTTTTAAATGGAAAAGAAACTTTTGTTTACACCTCACTCGGTCAAATCGAGAGTGCTACGCATGCTGATGGGAGTACAACAAGTTATCATTACGACCTTATTGGACGACTCAAAGAAGAAAGCCTTGCTAATGGAAGCGTTTGGAAAACCGAATACGAAGATAGAGAGCAAAAGATTACGCGAACCTTTTGCGATGAGAAAGGATCAGCCCTTGCTACTGAAAGTCAAACCTACGATGCTCGCGGCAACATAATAGAGAAAAAAGATCGTAACAACAACATTTGGACGATGAGCTACGATGCGCTCAATCGCATTAAGAGCAAACAAGGGCCTTCTGGTGATGCTGCCCAGCAAAGCACACATTATGAATATCCTCGTCCCGATTGTGTGACCATTGTTAACGGAGGTGGAGAATGGAGTAACACTTTTGTTGATGCTATTGGCAGAATCACACAAACAACAATTTTTAATGCGGATGGAAGTGTGGCAAAAACAATCAGCAATCAGTACAGCCCTGATCATTACGGTCTCACAACAACGATTGGTACTGGCAGTCAGGCAATCAAAACAACAACCTTGAGTGACACTGTAGGACGCCCGCTTCTCATAAAATGGGCTGATGGAAGCTATCAACTCAATACGTACGATGCCTGTGGCAACAAAACATCTTTCTGCGATGAACAAGGAAAAGTTACGAGTTACACCTACGATGGGCTCCATCACTTAGCCTCAGAAATATTACCAACTGGGGCCGCCATCAACTATAGCTACAATCCTGCTGGTGAGCTTGAATCACGTAGCATGCCTCAAAACATCGTTGAAAAAAACGAATACAACAAGGCCGGGCAAAAAACTGTCTCTACTTTAATTGGCTCCGATCAAAAAGAAAGTCGCAGCTATCAATACCATTACGAAAAAGGACTTCTCAGATTCATCAACGATCCTCGTGGATTCACAACAACAATTGACTACGATGCTTGGCAGCGTCCTGTCAGTTGTAGTTCTACAGGTTCCAACATTCCTGAACAAAACCAAACCACAACCTACAGCTACAACATTAATGGTCGCATTAAGTCAGTAGAACAATGTTACAACGATTCCTCTACAGGCCCATCCACTCAAGTTTTCAGGAGCTACGATGCCTACGATCAACTCACTTTTGAAACAACTTCTCTCAACGGAAAAATAATCTCTTCTTGGCAACAAACATGGGATAACTGCGGAAGAAGAAGTGCTCTGAATTGGAAGTTAGATGAAGAAGGAAAAGGAGCGCAGTATCAATTTAGCTACAACGCACTAGGACTTCCAAATTCAGTGAGCAACGTTACTGGCACGTGCAGTTACAAGTACGGAGATCAAGGACTCCTTCTTTCTAAAACAACACCGACTACCAGAAGTAGCTTTTCTAGAGACAATCGAGGAAGAGCAAGCAACCTTACTACTGAAGACAACAACGGATCAATTTTTAGCGAGCACCTCGATTGGAATGCTAACAACCAACTCAAAAGCTATAATGTTCTGAATAATAGGCTTGGAGTAGCTATGGAATCTAGATCTTACGAGTATGACTTGAGAGACCGATTGATTAAAGAGCCGTACCGTCTGACCAAGTCAAACAACCCTATGATTCATGGTGGGACCATCGTTGCTCGCTATAGCTTTGATCATTGCCCATTCTGGAGTGAAGAGAATAATTGTCCCGATGGAGATGGTTATCGCATTAGTCAAACAGCAGGGAGTGAAAATATTTACAAAGCAACTGTTCTTGATGGATGGCTCCGAGGTTATCAGCATCAGTATTTGAGCGCACAAGGTGAGCAAGCTAATGAGTACAGTGAATATGACAACGAAGGAAATACAGTGAGTCAATATTTCCAAGGTGATGGTTATTCTAATAACTTTACTTGGGATGGTTTCAATCGCTTAGTTGCTGTTGATCAAACAGGAAGCAAAGATGGGCATTGGAAAACAGTCTACGATGGCCTTGGAAGGCGCATTCAGACAAGCTATGATGGCAATAGTATTAATTA
>CAYYAN010000020.1:0-12217 GCA_964469825.1 uncultured Chthoniobacter sp.
TCAAATCTGAATTATAGGCCGTTCTCTTGAATATCAATAGGTTTATTTTGCTTAATGGACTTAAAGAATAGCTCTATGAAGTGCGGCTGAGTTTCGTCATTCGCAATTTCATAAGTGAATTAAAATTCAAAAAAATTTTGAACGTTTTCTTTTTAGAAGAGTCTATTATTCTAGAAAGTTATTTTTTAAACATTTGTTCTTGGCGAGTCAAAAAAGTGTTGGTCCTTCAACAAGAAACTAAAGTTTCTTATTGAACGACAACAGCTCCTTAAAAGATGAAGCTTAAATTTTTAAAGTAGGTTAGATTGAGATAAAATATTTAAAAATAAATTTTAAATTTTTTAAACATTTGTTCTTGGCGAGTCACCGCGATCTGTTTTTTGGTTTTTTCAGGTCGAGTAACGGTGGCTCGCTCTTTTTTTTGAAGATGGCACAGAAAAATGCCGCGCTCTTAGAGTACGACATTAACCCGAGCATTTCACGGTAATTCTGCTGCAGCTTGCGAGAGCCTCGCGGCGGCTCACGACGAATAGACATGAAATATCCGAGTTAAGGCTAAGAAAATGAATTTCTTTGTGTTCTTTATACTATTTTGTGGTTATTTCTTTTATATGAACCCAAACTCTTTTTCTCTAAAAAATCTCCGTATTGCTGTTTTTATGGGAGGTCCTGGCGCAGAAGCGCAAGTTTCTCGCTGGTCTGGAGAAGCTGTTGCTAAGGCTCTCAGAGAGGGAGGGGCAGATGTTGTTATTTGTGATATTCAAGGAACAAAAATTGAAGTGCCAGAAAATGTCGACATTGTTTTTGACCTTATTCACGGAACATTTGGAGAAGATGGTACCTTGCAAGCGATTTTGGAAGAATATGGAGTTGCTTATACAGGAGCTGGTGTGGAAGGAAGTCGCTTAGCCTTTAATAAAATTTTGTCGAAAAAGCGTTTTTTAGAACAAGGAATTCCAACGGCTTCTTTTGAAATTTTAAAGCATGGGGAACGTCCTAAGATGCCCGTTCCTTATGTCATTAAAACGCCTTGTGGAGGCTCTACCATCGGAGTTCACATTGTTAAAGAAAACAATGAAGCAGCTATTACTGCAGCATTGGAAGATTGTTTTAAATATGGTGATACTGTTCTTGTGGAAGAATTTTTACCTGGGCGAGAATTGACGGTAGGAATTTTAGGTAATGATGTTCTGCCTATTATTGAAATTAAAGTGCAGGAGGGATTTTACGACTACAAGAACAAGTATACTCCAGGGAGAAGCGAACATTTAATTCCAGCACCGCTTGATATGGCATTAACAAAAAAAATCCAAGAGATAGCTCTTGCAGCTCATCGTGCTTTGGGTTTAGAAGTCTATTCTCGCGTTGACATGATATTGGGTTTTGATGGCAAAATTAGCGTGCTCGAAGCTAACACTCTTCCTGGAATGACTCAAACAAGCTTGTTACCAGATGCTGCAGCTGTATTTGGACTCGATTTTACAGCGTTGTGTGCTAGAATTGTGGAACTTTCGCTTAAGAGGCTGAAGGCTAAAGGCTGATAGCGAAAGGAAAATTCATTTGTAATCTATTTCAATCATCAATTTTTTTCTTTCAAGAGTAAGTATGAAATAAAAAATTTCTTCGATTAGATTTTAACTTTCAGTCTTTAGTCTTTTATCCATGCCCGTTCGTCGTTCAACTTCTCACCGTCGCTCTAACACTCTTCGTCGTAAGAGGTCTCATCATCTTCTTGAGGTTAAGATGCGTACTGATACTGTACGTCGTCAAAAAAGCCGAAAGCTTTTTGCCATTTTTTTCAAACTTGCTTGTCTCTTTGTCTTATTGGGAGGGGCTTATTTTGGAGGAGCATTCTTGCTTGATAAATTTTTTTTTAAAAATCCTGATTATAACATTCAAAAGATCCAAGCTTCTTTAGATGATGTTTTAACTCTGCCAGAGTTGCAATCAGCAATAGGACTGCATGAGGGAATGAATATTTTTAATTTTCATTTAGGAGTTGCTGAAAAAACGTTAAGTGATCTGCCTGAAGTTAAAAAAGCTCATGTTGAACGTGTCTTGCCTAATACGATTCAAGTTACATTAGAAAGGCGTATTCCGATTTTGCGGTTGGTGACCTCTCCTGAAGAGCCTTTTGTGCCAGGACAAAGTTTCATGATCGATGAGGAGGGTATCGTAATCTCTCCTGCTAAGCTCAATGCTGCTCTGCTTGAGCTGCCAACAGTAGAAGGTGTTTCTCTTGCCAATATTCATCTGGGACAACCGTTGCAAGATGAAAAAAAATCTTTTGTTTTAGCTCTTTGGAAGGCACTGAATAATTCTGGAAACACACTTGTCACGATGCGGTCTATTGATTTTTCGCGAGGTTATTGGGCTGTAGTGAAGGATGCTAATAAAACAGAATATACCTTCGGACCGGAGCATCTTCCTGCACAGTTAGAGCGTCTTCAAAAATTATTGTCTTACTGCCAAGAAAATAACAGACAGTTGGAGACAGTAAATCTTATCTTAGAGTATAATACTCCAGTTACCTTTCGGCCTAATGCAGATGCAGCTTCATTAGCTTCCGTTAAAACTGTTCATTAGAATCATAAACGTTATTTTTCAATATGGCGCGTGAACAACTTTTTGTCGGTCTTGAAATAGGTACTACCAAAATCTGTGTAGTGGTTTCTGAATCCTTGCCTGATGGATCCATTCATATTTTAGGAGTAGGAGAAACACCTTCTCGAGGTGTTCGTAAAGGTGAAATTATCGATTTTGCCAGTGTTTCAGAATGTGTTCGAGAAGCCATTATTGATGCAGAAGAAAAAAGCAATGTTGAAATTCGGAGTGTATGGGTCGCTATTTCTGGTGCTCATTTACAAAGTTTTAATAATCGTGGAACCCTAATTCTACCAGAAGACCACAATGCTATTCATGATGAAGATCTACGCATGGTGGAAATGAATGCGAAGGAGGTGATTCTTCCTCCTAACAATGCCTTTCTTCACACTATCATTCAAAACTATCATGTGGATGGAAATAAAAATGTTATTAACCCAGAAGGGATGATAGGATCTAGACTGGATGCCGATTTTCACATTGTTCATGGAGTCAAGACGCGCATTCAAAACACACTTCGTTGTCTAGAGAATATGAAATTAGATGTTGAAGATGTGGTGATGAATTCGCTTGCTTCAGCGCAGGCTGTTCTTACTCAACATCAAAAAGACTTAGGTGCTCTGGTTGTCGACATTGGAGGAGGAACGACTGACTTTATTGTTTATGTTGATGGTGCAGTACGTCATAGTGGCGTGTTAGCATTGGGAGGTGATCATATCACCAATGATGTCTCTATTGGATTACGTCTGCCTATCGTTCGTGCAGAGTTACTCAAAATTGAAGAAGGTTGTGTTTTGCCTCCAGAACGTTCACTGGGAGGAAAAATCAATTTGAAAAATGATCCAGGATTTTCTGGATGTGAGATTGATCGCAAAGCTCTTGATATTGTGATTCATGCTCGTGTGAATGAAATATTGCAGTTGCTCAAACGAGAAGTCGAACGAGGCTGTCATCTCGATTTATTAGGGGCAGGTGTTATGTTGACAGGTGGCTGTGCTCAATTAAAAGGGATGGCAACACTAGCTAAAGAAATTTTTCAATTACCTGTTCAAGTAATAACTATGAGCAATTTTTCTGGACCGACTTCAACATTTGAAAATCCTCAATATTCTACCGCTATTGGTCTGACTAAATATGCCAATGCTGTCTACAGTCAAATTCCAGAGGAAACTTTCTTTTCAAAAATGACTAATATCTTTGGAGGGCTTTTTGGGCGCAAATAAATGACTACACTCACTTCCAGCCTCTCGTCTCCAGCTTCTTCTCCTTACCGTATCATTGGAGTAGGAAATGCAGGGGTCAATTTTTTGGATCGTCTCTTGGTCAGTAATCCTTTTTTTTCAGGATTAGTTGCAATTAATAATGATCCCGATGCCCTGACTGCCTCTGTTGTTCCCATACAGTTAGCGCTTTCTCCAGAAGAAGAGTTGCTCACTGCTTTAGAAAAAATAATGCCTCGATTTGAAGCAGAAATTCAAGAAGCCTCCATGATTCTTTTTTGCGCAGGACTTGGCGGCGAAACAGCTTCAACACTTCTTCCACATTTAGCAGCAGCAGCCAAAAAAGCGAACAAACTGACATTGGTATGTGTAACTCAACCATTTTCATTTGAAGGAAAGCGGGCTCAATCATTAGCTACTGAAACAGCCTTATTTTTAAAACAAATTTGTGATGGAGTTGTGCTGCTTGATAATAATCAGGTCGCTTCTTCCAGTGCTTCTAAGGCAGCATTAGGTGAAACTTTCGCTGCTTCAGATGAAGCTATGCAGGTGTTTCTTCCTAATTTGTTAGCCATGCTTTCCAGTAAAGGACCTGTACGAATTGCTCGTTCTCATTTGTTGAAAGCGCTCTCACGGCTTGGAGAAAAAATTTATTTTGGGCATGGTCACGCTTCGGGCTCCAATCGTTTGCATGCAGCGATGGAACGTCTCTTTAAAACTCCTCAACTTCAAGGAGGGCGTGTATTAAAAAAAGATGTGACTATTTTTATGCAATTGCGAGGTCCCAAAGATCTTTCTTTTGCAGAAGCTCAAGCTGCAATGCAAGAAGTAGAGCGCATCGTTGGAGAAGGGGCTGACATTCAGCTTAGCGTGAGTGCAGAAGACGATGCTGGTGCAGCATTACAAATTTTTATTTTAGCGATTGAAAAAAAAGCAGAGAAAAAAGAGCCTATTCCTAACATAGAAAAAAAAGAAATTCCTATTCCTAAAAAAATAGAAGCACCAACTTCTCAAGCTCATTCTAAGTCTTCTTCAGAAGAACTCATTTTAGATCTTCCTGAATTAAATGTTTCTACTGAACAGCATTTCGAATCTAAAAAAGTCATTGTTCCTAAAACAACGCCTAAATTAAAACAGACACAAGGTGCCTTGAATTTTTCAGCAGCTCAACGCGGGCGTTTTGATAAAAGTGAGCCAACAATTGTAGAAGGAGAAGACCTCGACACACCGACCTATCTCCGCCTTGGGTTGAAGTTGGGTTAAGTTTGAGCGGTAAAGCTACTGGCAGCCTGATCTAAAATAACTTCTGCTATCATTGGCTCTGTGCCGATTGCGCTCGCATAGTAGAGCGTCTTGCCGCGAAGATGATGAGGGTTGCGGCGAAAAATTTCTCGCTGACTTGCTGCTGGCCCTATTTCTTTTTCAATTCCTAATAAAACAGGAATATCTTGATAGCTGTGGAGACCATCGCTAATAAAAAAGGGAACAACAACGATGTTGTCTTGAGATGAGAGACGATCCCAATCGCTGATTAATGGTGCTTCTTCCATGTAAGCTGGAAGAACTTCAGCATAAATGTTCATCTTCCTAATCTGGTCAACTTGATCTTTTGCGGCTTTTGCTGAGTTTTCATTAAGTCCAGTGCCATGACCAACAATGAAAAGAGTCGTTTGACTTGGTGAAATCTGTGGTGCGGCTTCTTGAGCACGTTTGAGAAGAGCTTGTGTCATTGCTGGATGGCTGCCAACCGGATCAGTATAATAGATCGTTTGCGAACCATGCTTTGTGACATGTTCAGTTAGCTCTAATTCTCGAGGAATAACTTTTTGTGTAAAATATCCCTCGCTAATAAAATTCGGAACAACAATGATTCTTTCGCTGTTGATGCCATAGAGGACTTCACGGAGTGAAGGTTCTTCTTTCCAAAAGGCACAACGAACTTCATCAAAAATTTTCTGCTTTCGGATTGTATCAGCATGCTTCTGCGTTGGCTCTGAAGAATCGGGGTTTTCCGTTGAACCATGGCCAATAATGATGAGAGTGGTGTTTTCAAATTTCATATAATTTCTTTAATAGCTGTGTGAATATCGCGAGCGCCATCGCCACCAAGATCTTGATCGATTGTTTCCAAACGATGAATAAGATCGATGACCTCTTTCCGAGTATAAGGTCCCCCAGCAGCTGAGCAAAAATGAGTGCGGCAAGCAAAAGGACGATCTTGATAAATGAGGCAACGTGATGTCTTCGGATGAAGAAGTTGACAAGCGCCATCATCTCTTGAGGGAAGTTCCTTTCTACCAGTAGCCCTCAGGGCTTTCGCTGCAACAAGCGCTTCTCCTTTTGTAAGAAAAGGGGTCTTGCCTGTCAAAGCAAAATGACAGCAATTCGTCTTGAGTGTACAATCGCGTTCAATAGGACGTTCAGCTAACTCTTGATAGATGGCTCTAACAGCTGCAAGTGCTGAATGAACATCGAGGTGTTTCTTGTAAGACATATTTTTTGGTAGAACAAACTATATGGTTTTTAGTACGATCAAAAAATGCAAATCTTTAAAAGCTTTACGGTTTTCTTATTTTTAACGCTGATGCTCTGGTTGACCGGGTGTGCCGAAATGAATCGGATGTACGATCAGCCTGCGTACAAGCCGCATGATCCCTCTAAAGTTGTGGTGAAAGTTTCTCTCGACCATGAAATGGTTTATGTCATGGAAGGAAAACGTCCTCTACTTGTTACAGCTTGCTGCGTTGGAATTCCTAGTCGCCCAACGCCGAAAGGAAATTTTGAAGTTACGCGCAAGGAAAGAAATAAGCGCTCAGGGAGTTATGGATTTTGTATTTCAGGAAAATCAATCAAGCCTGTTGAAGCAGGTCATGGATCAGGTCGGTATGTTGGGTATCCAATGCCCTACTGGGTTGAATTTGCTCCTGGCTACGGCTTTCATCAAGGCTGGGTCTGGCCTATTCCGAGAAGTCATGGTTGTATCCGTCTTCATGCTAATGATGCCGGAAAATTTTTCGAACTTGTCAAAGTTGGCACACCAATCAAGATTGCGAAAACCCAACCAGAAGATAATACCTTGGGTTTAAAGTTTGGTCGTCCAAAAGACTATAACAATCCTGATCCTCCAGCTGAAAATCTGGTCTCTCCAAGTTATTTTCAACAGCTTAAGAAGGTGTTCTTAATTGAAGAAAATAATTCTTCAGTTAAATCGGTTAAAAAATAGAATGATTTTGTGACAGCTCCCTCATCACGTATTAATTTGAGAACCCCTGAAGTCATGCAGGGGGTTCAAGCTAAAGTAGAGCAACACTATAAAAGCTCTCTTGTCGAAAAAATTCGTTCTGAAGGCGGTGTTTTTGAAATTGGGAAAACACATTTTTATTTAGCAAAGCAATTTGGTTTTTGCTATGGCGTTGAAAGAGCAATCGATCTTGCCTATGCCGCTAGAACGGTTTTTCCAGAGGCAAGACTCTTTTTAGTAGGAGAAATTATTCATAACCCTGAGGTTAATGCTCACATGCGAGCACTTGGTATAAAAAATCTTTTTGATCAAGAAGATCCAACGCCGCTTGATTCTCTTCATTCAGAAGATGTCGTCATTTTTCCTGCTTTTGGTGCAGAGACTACAATGATTGAAAAAATTAAAGAGAGAGGATGTCGTATTGTTGATACAACATGTGGTGATGTCATGAGTGTTTGGAAGCGCGTGCGCCAGAATGCAAACGAGCAGGTGACCTCTATCATTCATGGTAAAGCAGCGCATGAAGAGACTAGAGCAACTGCATCTCGAGCTCTAGGAAAGGGAGAGGGGCACTATCTCATTGTTTTTAATTTGGAGGAAACCGATGCGGTCTGTCGTTACATTATAAGTGGAGGAGATAAAGAAACATTTTTAAAAAAATTTAAAGGAGCTGTTTCGCCTGGATTTGATCCTGACCTTCATCTTCGGCGCATTGGTATTGCGAACCAAACAACGATGCTGCGTGGAGAAACTGAAGAAGTCCAACGACGTTTGCGAGCAGCGATTCAAAAACGTGTTGGAAATGATGCTAGTTTTCGTTTTTTTGATACCATTTGCGGAGCTACTCAAGAGCGTCAAGATGCCTTGTTTCAACTTCTGGAACGGCCTCTTGATTTTCTTCTTGTGATTGGAGGTTACAATAGTTCTAACACGACTCACCTTGCAGAAATTGGAGAAAAAAAACTAACAACATACTTTATTCGGAATCAAAGTTGCTTAGAAAGTTCGACAAGACTCAGGCATTTTGATTTGCAGCAGCAATGCGAAACGATCACCGAGAAAGCATGGATGAAGAAATCACAACAGGAGCCTCTTTTTGTTGGTATCACAGCCGGGGCTTCTTGTCCGAATAGTTTGATTGAGGAAGTGATTCAACGTGTACTGGAGTTGAGGGGAGAGAAATAATTTTCTTGTTTTTATCATGCAAAGGGTAGAAATATGGTGGCATGAAAAAAACCAAACTTCTATTTTTCCAACTTGTTGTATTGCTTGGAGTTTTTATTTTTTGTGAAGAGAGATCAATGGCTTTAGGTGGCGCTGACGACGATTCTAATGTTTTGATTTCTCACACCATTACAGTTAGAGAATATTTTTCTTATCTTTGTTCTCCTGAACGAATTGATAGCGATGATCAATCGTATGATGCGGAAAGAATGGGGAGTGAAATTATTGGGGTTTTTTCTCAGGCTGTTGATGATGATGAAACTTGTGTTAATTACTCTTTAGCTCCTGGAGTTGAAGAAACAGCTCCCATGCTCGGTCTTACAGACTTAGAAAAAGAAGGTTATTGGAATTGGGTAGAAACAACATTACTTCCTGTAAGTGAGAAAAAAAGCTCTCCCCTTATGATGTTTCCGGGAGAAAGACCTCACGATGATAAAAAAATTGTCGACTCAAAAATTTCTCATGGTCGTGATGCTAGTGAAGAAAAGGATGACAAATCGAGTTTGATGCCGCGCAGTAGTTCTCCTGCAAAGATAGCAGAGGAAAAGAAAATAGATGAAAAACAACCTCTTAGTGTTGCGAGCAATCAGTCAAAACCTACTTCACAGAAGACAAACTATTATGGGAAATTACCTGTGACTGAAACTATTAGTAAATTAGTCATGTCTTCTTCGATGCAGCCAGTTCTACCATCCAATCAAAATGACGAAAAAATTATTCAAGCTCTTTGCAAGATTGCTGCCAGAGATCTAAACAGAGAATCTCACTATCAAGAAGCTGATAAAGCATGGAAGAAAAAATCCTTAGCAATATTAGAAAAAAGCGAGTTAAAAAAAGCTAAGCTTATCGCGCAAGAAAAGCTTCAAGCACTCAAAGAACCAAGCTTGATCGGAAAAATAGCAAAGCCTGTTACTGATGCTTTTAACAATGTTATAGGCAAGGTTAGTATTGATGTTTCAATAGGTTTTTTTGGACTTTTTAGTATAGGGATTTCAACAGAGGCAAAAAATATTCAAGAAGCATTACAAGGTGAAGCTCTTCAATTTAGTTCGTTAGCAGAAAAATCCATTCAGGAAAAGTTGCAGCAATATGATGAAAAAATTAAGTATATAGATGGGGACGGTTTTAGAGAAATGAGGCGTAAGATTAAAGAAGCCGAAGAAGCCGCTAGTATAGAAGAAGCAGAGATGACAAAAGAATTTGGAGAAGCATTCTCAAAAATGGAGCAACCCTTTTTGAGTAATCATATTATTTCTACTACTTATTCTGATGGTAATATTGCTTCGCTTATTACAAATAAAAAAAGTAGTGATTTGAATTGGCTTAATCATCAAGCTCAAGAAGCTTGGGCAAAAAGGATTTTAACTTCTCAGCAATATGTCGAAGAGTTACAGGATCATCGTCATGCCAATCAGCAAGCATTAATTGCTCTTAATACAGAGAAAGAACAAGCGGTTCAAAGGAGCAACAATGCAAAGGAGGAATTTAATAAAGCAGAGAAACGCTTGGAAGAAGCAGATCAGCTCACCACTGAACAAGAAAAAATTAGTACATTGGCTCGTAATGCCTATCGAGAAAAAGTGAAATTAATGGAAAATGCCTCCAAGGAAGATTCTGTTGATGGAAAAAGCTCAAATGATAGACGGCTTGCCATTGAAGAAGAAATTAAGACTAATAACTTAGATATTAATGCAAAAAAAACTCGAGAGGAATTTGAGCAAGCTTTAGAAAAACAAAAAATAGCTTCTCAAGAAATGGAAAAATGGAGTCTCATAAAAAAAGCAGAAAAGGGAATAAAAAATAAAATAGCTGAAGAGTATGACTTCCAAAAAGAATTTGTTTTAACCCAAATTCATCGAGCGATCGATCGGTATAACGCTGATGTTGAGGTAGGCATGGAACTATTTAATATTACATGGTTTTCTCTTTTAAAATTTAGCGATTATTTCAACTCACGTCCTGAACATTTGAAATGACGGATATCTTATGAGTGATAAATTGCATTTCATGCGTGGGTAAATGAAAGTTACAAAGCGATTCCTTTTCCTCTTGATGAGTCTAGCACCGCAGCTAGGCCAAGTAGAGGCAATGGTAGAATGGGGAAAAAAGCTAGCAGAGCAACAAAAATCAGAGGAGATGATAGTTGCTCCTCACCAAAGGTTACGAGAGTTAACAGAGCCTATGGAAGAATCTGATAGGTGGGGATTTTTGGATGAAAGCAGAGCTTCCTCTTGCTCAGACAGTGATGAAGAGAAGATGGACGAGCAATTTCAAAGCGAGTCTGAGAAAGGAAACGAGAGTGATAGCAGAAGGCATTTTCTGAATCAGCAAAAGAAGATTATCCAAGAAAATAAGAAAAATACGAAAAGTGATGAGCAACAAAGATGGTATAGTAATGCGATGGCTTTTTATGAAAAGGCATTGGAGTCTCATCAACATGCTATTAATTCCAGTGATACCTCTAAAACAAAGAAGCTTTGGGAAGAGCTTTCTAGCGAATATGAAATCTATGCAAGACATTGGAGTAATGCTGCTGATCGCTATTTAGCAAATGAAGCAGAAGCTCGCTGGATGAGCGATCTTGCTTTAAAAGGAGAAGAGATAAGCGTTAATGATATAAAACAGAGAGGGCTAGCGAGTGCCTTTTGGTATTTAGAAAAAGCAAGTGATTCTAATCCTGATATTGCAAAAGCTTGGAGACAAGCGGCAAAAGCTCGTGTTGAAGCTCTTCAATCAATTAGAAACAATGTCCCAAAGATCATTCTTAATAATGAGAGATTAAAAAGTGAAGGAACAGATTCAGCATTGTATTCTTCTCTTAATAAAACTCATTTTAGTTACGAGAGTGATCTTGTGGTGACCGAGCTACTTCAAACTGATTCAGAAAATACGGAACCCTCTCATGAATCGTTTAGCGATCTTTTCCACAAAAGTGCAGACTATTGGGAAAAAACGGCTCAAGCCCTTATGGAAGAAAAATGGGATGACGCATTGGAATTTCAAAAAATTGCTGAAATGCCAAGTGATACCCTTCGAGGTGTACTAAAGAGTCAGCAGGAAATTAAAAAAAATCAAAACAAAGAGGAGGAATTAAAATTTGCAAAAAAGATCGAGCCATTATTCGTGCAGCACTCAGAGTTACTTTACAAGCAAGCAGAGCAACGCGAAAAAGAAGCTTTGGGAAAAGCAGAAAAGTCTTATCAAGAATATAAAGAAATAAAGGATGATCCTTCAAAAAATTTGATTGCTAAAAAAGTTTTGGAAATGCGGTACGTTTGTCACAGAGCAGAGAGTGTTTTTCTAGCAAGTGAGCGTAATAGCGCTCAAAAAAAATTAGATTTAGATAAATCAAAGCAGTGGTCTGTAAAGGCACAGCTCATGTCAAAAATAGCTGAACAAAGTGTTAAAGATTCAGCTTATCATGATAAATTTAGAAACAAATTTCTTGAGAATAATGAAAATGAAGAAACACAAAAAGATGATTTCCAATTTTTAGAAGATGAAAAAAATAAAAGAGGAGCTTGGTTAGAAAATATTAGAAGAGCTTGTGAAAAAGTATTCAAATTTTTAGAGGTGCTTGAAGAGGATTCGAAAAAGTTAACATTACTCTCTCAGGACAACGAAACTGTCGAAGAGTTAAAATCTATTTGGAATGAAGTTGCAGAATTTTGTAAGAGTAGACTTAAGGAAAGCCTACCCATTGACCTTAAGATTGAATGGAAGAAAAATTTAGAAGAAGCCCTAGGAGAGCACAAATTTTGGCAAAATGGCCAATTGGTGTCGATGCTGCTAGCAAAAGAAAATAATATTAAAAAAGATCGAAAGCTGGCTTTTCCTAAAGTAGGTAGTGACACAGCGGAAAGTAGAGGGGTTGGGCCGATAGGACTTAGCTTGATTGAAGATGAGGAAGGACATAAGAACTCCGTAA
>CAYYAN010000021.1:0-10523 GCA_964469825.1 uncultured Chthoniobacter sp.
AAAAGCTTTCTTTGGTTTTGGTATCTGCACGTTGGGTGGGGGAGCATAATTTATTTTGGAATACCAGTTCTTGCAGTAGCTTTACTCACATTAATTTTAAAACGAGAGAAGCTAGCATTGCTAATTATATTGGCTCTCTACATATGGCACCATGGACTAAGTTTTCTTATTGAGTGCCATCGGACTTGGCATTTCTATTTTGCAGCAATGCTTCTTTTGTGTCCTTGGCTAATTAATATTTTTAGAAAAAATATTCTGAATGATTTAGTTTATAAAGAGCAACAATCACCTAAAAAAGTCTTGCAAAATCGAGAGGTTTATGGAAGCTTGCCATTGTAGAAGGTTAACCTTAACAAACCCCAGAATATGAAACTAAACACGTTCGTTCCTACATTGTTAGCAATCGGTGATCCAAATAATATGTTTGGTCCAGTTATGAGGCTCATTGGGCAAATAGCGTTTGCTTTAGCCTTCATTTCTTTAATTCTTGGTGGATATAGATGGATGTCCCATGATCATGCTGAAGCCAAAAAAGCCCTCCTGGCTGCAGCTTTTATGGCAGCTGCAGGAGGAATTGTGACATGGCTATTTCGTAGTCAGGGTATGCCTGTCATTGAAATTACTCCCTAATATTTCAAGATATTTTTATAAAGAAAAAATATCTTCCTTTTGAATAAGGAGGGGAAGGGATCTAAGTGTTCTCTTTTAAGCCGATCAATTCTTGGGTGCTTTGTGGCAGTTGAATTGGTGACTGCATTTCTTCTTGTTTGTGATGTAAACGAAAATGGCCAGGAGCAATCCGTTCAATGCCTTGAACCTTTTTGCCAACATTACTAAACCAAACATGAAGATTGGCACTTTTTATTCCAAGTTTTTTTGAAAGTTCATTTACCTTGATGCCAAGAGGGCCTGCTTCTTTCAGTGCTTTCAGAACATTTTCTTTAACCATTCCGCGTTGCATTTTTTTTGGCGAACGCTTTTGTTTTTTTTCCTTTGGTTGAACGGAGGAAGCAAGGTTTTTTGAAATGGGAGAAGAAGTAGTTTTTGTATTGCTTTTGAAAAGGCTCTCAATAGTTGCATCAATTTTGCTAATTTCTTTAAGAAATGATTCTTTCTTTTCGGAGAGTTTAAGAATCTGACGTAACGTGGCAGTATTAATTTGGGATAAGTTCATATGGTTTTCTAAAAGTTAAGACTATTGAGATTTGAGTTGGTTTGTGAGTTCAAGAACCCGATGGCGCATGATTTTTCCAGAGGAAAATTTAACCATAGCTCGTGCTGGAATAGGGACATTAATGTTAGGTTTTTTGGGATTACGGCCAGGCTTTGCTTTTCTTAAAACAACTTCAAAAACTCCAAAATTTCTTAATTCCACATGTCTGGCAGTTGATAAAGCATCTGTAATGTGGTCGAAAGTTTTTTGTATAACGTTGAAAACATCTCTTTGGTTAAGACCTGTTTCTTGAGAGATTTTTAATACAAGATCTCTTTTTGTAAGATTTGCCATATTGGTTCAGGGGGGGATATAAAAACTAAGAATAATATAACTTAATTTTAGATAAAGTTAATTTTAAATAAGACTAACATCAATAATTCTCTCATGAAAAGGCACGCAAGATATTTCAGTGTTCAATGCTAATCAAGGTAACTATAAAAAATGAAAGATGATCAGGATAATTTTATTTCTTATTTTATTTTTAGGATGTACTGACGTAAAAGTGCTTGCTAAGCAAAAAGCAACACTTCAGTCACAGCAAGGCTTCATCCCCGTTCCAGGAGATGAACTTTACTACCAGAGAGTTGGAAAATTAGGTCAAAGAATGCCGATTATTGTTCTTCATGGTGGGCCAGGGATGGATCAGAGTTATCTTTTGCCGCAGATGTTGGAGTTAGCAAAAGATCACGAAGTGATTTTTTATGATCAACGAGGTTCAGGAAAATCATCTGTAGGACCTTTTGACCCTTATCAGATAACCATGGAGCGTTATGTCCAAGATCTTGAAGCTGTGCGAAAATATTTTGGTGCTGAGAAAATTATTTTGCTTGGTCATTCGTGGGGAGGAATTTTAGCTGCAGAATATGCGATTGACTATTCTCAACATGTCGCTGCCCTTATTTTCATGGATTCTGTTCCGATGACGTTGAATGGAATGAAAGTTTTTGATGAGCGATGTGCTCGTAGGTTAGCAACAATTCAAAAGCCGCTTGACCAGTTGCAGCATTCTTCTGAATTTCAACAAGGCGATCCTGATACTGTAGAAAAATATTATCGTATCATTTTTGAAACATACTGTTTTAAAAAAAGCGATGCTCAAAAGATTACACTTCAATTTTCAAAAGCAACGTCAACTCATGGTCCAAAAATAGAAAAAATCTTTGGAAGAAACTTTTTCAGTAAGCCTTATGACTTAAGACCGCAGCTTCATCAATTAGGCATTCCGATCCTGATCATTCATGGTGATCAGGATCCAGTTCCTGTAGCCACGGCTGTAGAAACGAAGAATGCAGTACCTGACTCAACACTGGTCATTATTAAGGAGTGCGGCCATTTTTCCTATATCGAGCAGTCAAAGAAATGTTTTGAAGCGATAAGAAAATTTTTAAAGGGATTGGTAAAAACGCAATAACAGTGTTGATCAATAAATTATCAAAATAATTATTTGCGTATTTAGTAAACTTGGATATTATATACATAAATATGAATTGTGAGCTATTTCTATGAGTGCCTGGAAGAAAACTTTTACGAAGATCTACCCTGGAGTTAACAAAGAAGCCGCTTGGCAGATTGCAACTGATATTAATCGTTGGCCTGAGTGGCATGGGGATCTTGATAGTTGTACAATGGAGGGGCCCTTTGTTGTCGGAAATCATTTTATGCTTAAGCCAAAAGGAATGAAAGCGGTCAAAATTATTCTGACCGAGATTCAGGAAGGTCATTCATTTACGGATTGTACGACGTTTCCTGGTGCACGGATGTACGACACTCATGCTATGGAGGAAACTCCTGAGGGTTTGCGCATCACTAACACGCTTGTCGTAATAGGACCTTTCAAATGGCTTTGGATTAAATTAGTAGCACAGCATGTCGCTGATACGATCGAAGAGGAGACAGAGGTATTGATCAGTCTTGCACGCTCTCAATTATGAAAAAATCTTTTCCATTTGGTTTTGCTCAAGCGCACGAGAGTCCAGGCTTTCTCCTTTGGCAGATGACAATGCTTTGGCAACGCGTGATCAAAAAAGCATTGGAACCATACACTATTTCCCACGCACAATTTGTGATTATGGCAACGCTTTTATGGTTTGAATTGCAAAAGAAAAACATCACGCAAGTTGACATTATTGAGTGGACCAAGCTCGATAAAATGACCGTTTCCAAGTCGCTCAAAAAATTAGTTGCTTTAAAATTAGTCAATCGCATCGAGCATCAAAGTGATAGCCGTGCAAAAAGTGCACTGCTCACCTCAGCAGGTAAAAAGTTAGTGAAACAACTCATTCCACTGATAGAAAAAGTCGATGCGCGATTTTTTGAAAAGATTTCAAGGCATGAGCAACGGATGTTGATTGAAGTTTTTCAAAAATTAACCATGGTAGCTGATTTTCAAAAGAGAGCTTTATGAATAAACTTTCTAACCATATGGGAAAATCTTATTCAATTTGCTAGATATGCAAAAAAATCAATGGAATCAACTGAGCTATTATTTCAATGCTACAGAAAATTCTTCGACAATCCATGAGGACGTTGCTGACAATATCTTGATTGCATGGCCGAGTCTTTTAAAAGGAGTTCAGCTAATTCAAGCTGATGGTACTCATCTGCAAGCGTTGGACTATGGCTGTGGAGGAGGCAGTTTTTGTAATAAACTATCTTATAAAGGCTATTCGGTTATTGGCTGTGATTCATCTGTTGCAATGATCAACATTGCCAAAAAAAATTTTCCAAATATTAAGTTTCACCAGTGTGATTCAGAAACACTGCATCAACTTGGAAATTCTCCCTTCGATTTGATTACATCTATAATGGTTTTCCCATTTATTGATAACATGAAACGCCTTTTTAAAGATTTGAACAATGTTCTCAAATCAGATGGAGTGTTAGCTTTCGCTACATTCAATCCAGAGTATGTAACTAAAAATCACGGTGGTGAGGGATGTTTTTATGGTTTTGAAACCCCTAGTCATCCAAAAAATGGGTTTTTGCGTTTTGGAAAAAATATTAACTTGCCCGTATTCATACGTACCCTTGAAGAGTATGATGATCAAATTATTCCTTTTGGCTACAAACGAATTTTTACTGATACGCCTCCATTTACAACGCAATATTTAGCCCAATATAAAACCAGTAGCGATACAAGCTCCGCTGAGTTTCTAATTCTTGTTTATCAAAAAAATCGATGAAGCATAAACTTGGCCTGCCGCTCGAGTATCAGCAAATTCCTGAATACTTCGATGTTCATAACGTGAATGAGAAAACAGGAGCTAAAAATGCTCTCATTGAAAAGCTGCTAAAAGAGCAACAAGTAAAAACCGTGCTCGATATGACCTGCGGTACAGGCTCGCAAGTATTTTATTTAGCTGAGCGTGGGTATGAGGTGGTTGGTAGTGATTTGAGTCCCTCTCTCATCAAGATTGCTCGTGATAAAGCCAAGGATGCAGGAAAAAATATCACTTTTATAGAAGGTGACATGCGAACACTACATGTTGGAAAATTCGATGCAGTCATTACCATTTTCAATGCGATCGGCCATCTCACGAAAAAAGATTTTGAGCAAGCTCTCAAAAATATTCGCGCTAATTTAAGCGATGGAGGAGTCTATGTTTTCGATATTTTTAATTTGCAAGCTATTCACGATGACATGATCAGTGATTTTTCGATGGAAACCAAACATGTTGTGAATGGTATTACAATCCACAATGTTCAACAATCTGAAATTGATAGAAGGAACGGTTTTCTGACTTCTCATGACCACTACACAATTTTTAAGAAAGAAGGTGAGCCAGAGATACTCACCAATAGTTTCAGTCTTCAAATTTATACTGCTGAAGAATTGCAAGCGATGCTTTTAACAAACGGATTTGAAATCATCCGCCAATATGACATGGAAGGAAATGATTTTGTCGCAGATAGTAGTTTAAATATTCTGACAGTAGCGAAGAAGAAAACGTGAAATCACGGAGGTCATAGAGAACAAAGCTGATTTTCAAAATCAACTACACGTTCATGAAAAGCCTCGAGCGTTTTCCGATGGCCAACGCTGAGGAGAGTGAGGTGGGGGAAGGAGCTTTTCAATTGTTGGTATAACTGCGATTCTGTAGCCTCATCCAGACTGGCTGTGGCTTCATCGAGAAAAAGGAGATCGGGTTTGTAAAAGAAAATGCGAGCGAAGGAGAGGAGTTGTTGTTCGCCAAGGGAAAGTTGATGCGACCAACTTTTTTCTTCATGAAGATCGGGAATGAATTTTTCTAAGAAGCAAAGTCTCAAAACAGCATCGAACTCTTGTTGATGCTCGGCATCTTGAGGATAGCAGATGGTGTCTTTGAAAGTGCCGAGGGGAAGATAACTTTTTTGTGGAAGGAATAAAACTTTGTCATCTTTTGGTAAGATAATCGTTCCTTCACCGTGCGTCCAAAGGCCTGCTAGAGCTCGAAGGAAAGTGCTTTTGCCGCAACCGGAGGGACCTTTGAGAAGAATTTTTTCTCCGCGTGCAATTTCTAAATTGATAGGATGGAGTAATTTTTTCCCGTGAGGCAATTCAAGTTGTAAGTTGGAGACGATGATGGAAGAACCATTTTCTTTTTTGACTATAATTTTTTGAGGAAGAGTTGTTGGTAATGCTTTAATCGATTCTTCAAATTCTGTAAGACGATGAACCACTGCGCGCCAGTCAGAGAACAAATCAAAATTGCGAAAATAGACAAAGGCACTGTTAATGGCGCTTCCATAAGCGGAGTTAATTTGCATAACAAGACCTAACCCAATTGCTTTGCTCATATAAAATGGAATTGAGACAGCAAAGCTGGTAGCAAAAGAGAGGTAATCATAGCAACGGTTAAAGCCAGCTAACTTTGTTTTTAAGAAAACAATTTCTAAAAAATTGTGAGCAATTTTATCAAAGAGATGATGAAATTTTTTCTCTTCTATTTTTTCTCCGCGGGAGAGAGACACTTGTTCACTAGCCTCACGCATACGGATAAGGCTAAACCGAAAATTAGCATTCAGATATTGTCGGATGTAATCTAAGAAAGAGAGATTTTTGCCCAGCCAATTAATAATGAATATTCCTATCGTTGCAAAAAGTAGAGCAACCCAGAGCAGGTAGCCGGGGATGACAAAAGAGCGTGAGGAAAAATGGAAAACAAAATTTTTAGAAATTTGCCACAAGATGAATCCAAACGAAACGCCATAGAGCAAGGATTGGAAAATCATGTAAGTCCCAAAAAACAATTGAAGCGTCAAGTTGGTGAATTCTTCTACATCTTCGCTAATTCGCTGATCGGGGTTGTCAATTTTCTGATTTGAAAATTGAAGACGATAGTGAGCGTGTTCTTCAAGCCATTGCTTGAGATAATAGTTGGTGAGCCATTGTCGCCACCGAATATTTAACTTTCCACTGACGAAAACACCCGCTGTTTCTGAAAAAACAAAGGCGACACGAACGACGACGAAATAAAAAATGGAATTTATAACTTTATGGACATTGAATGCTTGTAGCGCATCATAAAAAAATTTGTAAAAATAATTATATCCAACACCAGCAGCAACTTCACCAAAGACACACAAGATCAAGAAAAGCAATAAAAGCCATGCTGACTTTTTCTCTTCAGATTTCCAGTAAGGGATCAACAATCTCCAAAAGTCCCGAAAGAATTTCTTATCGAATTGGAGATTAGTGGGGTGCATGAGGCAAAGCTATTATTTCATTTAAAAAGAAGATGACGATTCTTTTCATAATGATAATCGCATCGGCTTAAAAATGTTTTGACAAATATTTATTTTGTGCTGCAATTCATTGTGTTTTAATAACTTAAGATAACATAGATCATGAATAATTAACGCTATTTTTACAAAGAAAATGAGGAGGGCTTTAATATTATCTTAAGTTATGGCGGTGTAATATCAAGATGCCCATTTCCTTGCCATGCCTCGCAGCACGTATTACGCCATTGAAAGTTAGCCTGAATGCCAGTTGATGCATAAGATCCTACGCCTTTGTACTTGCTTGCAGGTGAACGATAGCACCTAAGCCCATCAGTGCTTATAAGTTGATTAAAAGACATACCGTTACCATTTGCTTCAACTGTTGAAATAGGATTTGGACCGACCCACAAATTTCCAAATTCATCAGCAACTGTATGTGAAACAGCGCGGCTTTCGTATTCAGGTATATAAAAAGCTAAAAGATTAAAGTTACCTGTTTTTTTATCAGCTGCTTCTAAAACTTTTTGCATCCAAAGCTGCTGAATATTTTGAGTCTTTAATTGACCGAGATAATCGATGAGCTGCAATGCTTTTTCACAGACTGGTCTCCATTGAGTTACCATCTGCTCTTTGAGGCTCTCTTCGGGAGTCTCTTCTTATATCCATATCGAATGCGTTTCATCAGCATAATAGGCCGTATCTTTAATCTTCTTCTGTTCTTTCATTGCCCTGTGCTTTGGAGCTGTAAGAAGCTCTCTTTTGAGAGGCTCAATTAACAATTCTCCTATTTGCTTAGCAAGAATTGGCGTTTTTTTAAATTGATTATAAAATGTTTCACACTGACTTACCGCCAGTCGTGCATAGTGATCAGCGTCTAGAGAACTACTGCTGACAACGGATCTAATTAATTGTTCTCTGGCGGTTGCAAAACCTTTCCACTTTTCCTTAAAATATTTTTTAGCTTCAGGAAGAATAAATTTAAACCCAGGAGAAAAAGCGTAACTTACATCTTCATCTTCAGAAAGGCGTTCTATTTCTTCTAATTCAAATTTAAAACCAAGAAAATCATCAACAGAAGTAAGAGAGTGAGTAACAAGCCGATCCCAACGCCTAGAAGTATAACCACGGATCTCTTCCGTTGATCCAATATCAAGTATTAATTTTTCAAGAGCTTTTTTCGTGGTGTGAGCCTCTTCCTTAGCCTGTTTACAAGCTGCAAGGGCCTCTTCAAATTTACTTCTTCTTTGTGCATTAACTTCCTTATCTAAAAATTGTGAAAGTAATGCATGTTGCTGATCCCAATAAGGAGCATTACTTTCAGCTGAGAAATCTACAGTTCTTAGCTGCTGATAAGGATAATGGATCGTAGGTTGCCATGGAGATAGTGTTCTTCCTATTTCTAATTCCCTTACTGGGTTATTACTCTCGGTAATTAGAGGGCGTTCTTTACAAATAGCATAATGAATTTTTTTAGTAAGCCATCCTCTTGCTTCCTTAAGGTAAAAAAGCTTTTCTTCAGCTTCAGCAAGAACTGTATCGATTTCTTGATTAAATTCTTCTTCAGTCATTAACTCATCCTTCTCAAAAGGAGTGCTTATCTTCATTAAATCAAAAAGCATTTTATTCCAATCAGAAGGGTTTTTTTTTCTAATTTGCCTTCCTAAAATAGCAAAATGGCGTTGAATCCAAAAATCAGCTGATTCATCTTCTGAGTTGGAACTACTTTCATCATCATCTGATAAATTATAAATTATATTTGAATCAGAGTGAGTAGTAGTTACATCTTCTTCTTGCGCTCGTGTCGTCAAACTCCTTTGATAAGCAATTAAATAAGCATTTTTTTGTGTTAATGTTCCATTTAAAGTGTACGGTCCTTTAACAGTAGTACCACTATAGCAATAATAGCTCCCCTGCTCTCTCCGAAAGCAGATGTAGCGTCCATTTTCCAAGGATGGAGATCCCTCATGGCAAATAATGGCTATCGGTTCGTAGCTAATCCAATGTCCATTCTGATCTGTTAAAATGACCGACTCCCCCAATCCGGAAATCAATTTTTGATTTTTAGTGCCTTGATCTGCAAATCGGTCAAGACACACGACAAATGTTTGAGGAATGGGATCTCTTAACACTAATGAACCTTCAACTGACACTATGGGAGAACTTGGGTTCTTACTATTCCATGGTTCAGTACGCTTAATATTGAGAGCATCATGCAGAATTTTGTGAATCCTTATAGGCCTTCCATCATTCAAAGGTAAGGGTACTTGCAGTACCTGCTTTCCAGAAAGGAGATCGTTACTTCTCGTCTCGCCCGTAATGGGAATTGTTAACTTCTCCGTAAAAAAAATTTCTGGAGCTTTTGTTTTGGCTAACAATAACCGAAGAAAGACTGCTGCATCTAGATTGGACACTTGCATTGCCATTTCTGTGCGTAGCAATCCGTATTCCTCATCACTGCTTAAGCCCTCATTAAAGAATTTTTTAAGATAAGGCATATGCTCTAACTCATTAGCGTCAAGCTGCTCTTTGAATGCCTTGCAGAGTTGAAGAGAACTATTAATCAAAAATTCCAATCGATTGTTGTTAAGCAGATCTTCAGGGCTCACAGAAAGAGGCTCTTTAGTAACTACACTATCCTCCTCGTTCGCCATTAATACACTTCCTCGCGCTTCTTCATTTGATAAATCATCATCAGAATCTGTAATTCTTCGACCTTGTTCTTCAGCACGTTCTGTTGTCGTTGTTTTTTCAGTTACTTCTTTTCTAAAAACTTTTAGTGGCATTGCCTGTAAAGGAATAAAAGCTCCGCCAATAAAAAATAAAAGCACAGGAAGGAGGCTTTTTATCAATAGATTTTTCATTAGATGTGGTTTCTTTTTGACATAAAAATTGTTTTTCAAGTCTATGAAAAGCTATAAGAGAGACCAATAGTAATTTGCATTAAATAAATCACTTTGCTCATTAGGGCCTAGCTGCTCCTGCTACTAACTACATTGCCTTTTTGTCAAGAAAAAAAGAACTTTTAAAAAGCTAAAAATTTTCTTGCAAATAACTACTTTTGTGATTAGTTCACTACTATAGTTAATCGTAACCCCCCATACGATCATGAGCCTACCTATCTACAATACTCATGCCGGTGATAAGAGTGACGGACTTCTTTTTGGAATTGAAGCAGGGAATGTTTTTATTGTGATTGGAGGATTGGCGGCTTCTATTTTTTTTGCTTATCTCAGCTACTCGCCAACTACTTCCCTCGCCTCTTTAGTGAGTTGTTTTGTTCCTCTGGCTTTAACAACCTTCTATGTTTTAACTTTGCGCCAAGGGAAACCAAAGTCTTTTGATGTTGATCTCATTGATTCCTTTATCAATGGATCAGCGTGGGAAGTTGATTTCAAAAAATCACAAATACCAAATCCTTGTTCAGCTCCAACTAGAGATCACGAAAACAAAATAGATTATGGGGCTCCGAATGGATGGCTTGCAGAGGGCCTTATTATCTATAATCGGATTGGTATTGGTGGCTTTGTAGCCAAGGGATACAAAATTGAAGTTCCTGATCTTCGGCAAGGAAGTGAGTCTTCTTTACTCCAACTCAATGATGCTG
>CAYYAN010000021.1:10533-11083 GCA_964469825.1 uncultured Chthoniobacter sp.
CAAACAGAACTTCTCAAATACGATGAGGTAACAAAAACATGTTCCAACGAATGGAGCAAACGAGCCAGAGAGGCAATTTTTACTAGACTCTGGAGTCGAATGAAGAATAACCAATTGCGAAAAGAGCAGTTGGTTATTTTTTTGTCTAAACCGATAACAACAAATTCTCCCCTCACCTTAAACGGAGAACAACAAGCTGCTCATTATCGTTCCATTTTAAAAACGATGAACGAAGCGTTAAACCATCAGCATGCTGTCATGGCTTCTATTCTACATTCCGCTGGCTGCAACATTAAACCGATGAATGATGAGGAACATGCCAGGCATTATGCCCACTTTTTAAATCCTTCTTATGCTACGCGTGCTAATTTTGATCCTGTAAAACTTTTTCATTCAGAGGAAACAATTCAAGAAAACTTTTGGCATGGAGGATGTCAAAGTGGAAAGGAATTTGGATTTTTCCACGATGGATATTATCACAACATTGTTGTCTTAAAAAGAAGACCTCAGAGAACAACGCCTGGAATTGTTTTTAATTTAACCAATCTTC
>CAYYAN010000021.1:11093-11884 GCA_964469825.1 uncultured Chthoniobacter sp.
CAATCTTCCATTTTTAGATTACAGCATCACGGTTAATCTTTATCCCAAAAACATCCAAAAAGAATTATCCAAAGAAGAATCAACCCTCATGAGGGTTAAATCTTCTTACGAAGATTCTAAAAAACAGAAGCTACTCACCGCCATTGAAACCAAGCAGGCCAAGATTCGAGGCCTATCCCAGGGCGATGTTTATCCAATAGACTATGAGTATGTGATTCACGTTTGGGCTGAAAATCAAGAACAGCTCATTTCTAAAACTCGCCAAATTGAGGCTGCAGTTAATAGTATGTCGGATGCTTTAGTGTGGACGACGAATATTTCTTGGTCTGCTACCACGAAAAAAATGTGGTACCAAACTTGGCCAGGAAATCTTTGGGGGAAATACAATGTTCATCGAGATGACGGGCTTGATTATTGGTTAGCACCAATGCTTCCTTTTTCCTCTTCGTTTGTAGGCTACTTGGAACACGCGGAAGCTCTTTTTGATGGACCAAATGGAACACTTGTTGGATATACAACATTTTTGTCAGACACACCTCAGCTCTGCTCAGTTCTTGGAATGACGCGTGCAGGAAAGAGCGCTTGGACCATCAACCTGCTTACTCAGACAGAACCTTATTATGATTTTACTCTCATCATTGAAGAAGGTCTTTCCTATGGCACTTATACGAAAACTCTCGGAAGTGAACCGATCATTGTTCAGCCAGATGGAGAGATGTGTCTCAATTATTTTGACACACATGGCATTCCTCTTACCTTGACTCAGATTCATGCTGCAGCCGCTATTTTAT
>CAYYAN010000022.1:0-5373 GCA_964469825.1 uncultured Chthoniobacter sp.
TCGGTTATCGGACTTCCCGGCTTTCGCAGTAGAGAGGGATGAAATATTCGGGTTAGATCAATAACAACAAAACAGCGTAACTTTATATGATAAAATAATAAATCAAGATAAAAATCTTGATCCTCAACTTGTAAATGATACTGCCTCCCTAAAAACGCAAATCCTTCTCCTAACTCAAGAAGAAATTTTTCAACATGCTTTATGAGTGCTAATTCTACTTCTCTCTCTCGAACATCTTTTTCCAAGTTCAAAAAATCAAATAGATAGGGATTTTTCAAAGTTGCTTGAGCCAAATCAGAATGCGGAGCAACTAACTTTTTTTTAAAATTTGTAACAGCCTTCCCTTGTCGTTTCAGCAGTTTTGTTTCAAGCTGCACAGAGAGCATATTTCTCGACCATCCATTTTGAAGAGTTTCTTTAATATAGAAAGCTCTATCTCCTTTATCAGAAATACCATATAAAAGCATGACAATGTGCCCCCAAGGCAATTGGTCAACAGCTTGTTGACCAATTTCACTTGGCGCATATTCTTCCGCAAATCGCCTCATATACTTTAAATTTTGCGGACTGAATCCTTTCATCTCAGGAAAAGCTAATCTTAAATCATGTGACAGTTTGTGAATAATTTTTGTTCCCCAACCATATTGCTCTTGTGACTTAAGGATGCAATTTCCTATATAATGATACACTGAAACAAGCTCTTTGTTAGCACTAAGCGCCGCCCTACACCGTGAGATAGATACTTTTTTCTTTAGCTTATTAAGAAGTACAGAATAGCCATCTTTTGTTCCAACCGAAGCAGCCAAGTTCACACTTGTTGTTGTTTTTCCAACTCCTCCCTTTTGATTGGCGATGGCGATGATTTTGGTCATGCCAGGAGGTTACAGATTACAAGCTACAGGCTACAGGAAAAAATCAACATTATCCTAAAAGTACGAATAAAAATAAGGAAGTTTGTATTCCCGTTTTTAGGATAATACAGCATGTTCTGTTACCAGTAAATAATCAGGAGCTTGTGTCTGTATTGGATTTGTCGGTTGTTCGGGATCAATTACTTTTTGCAACAATCTTCCTATCTGACGCATTTCAGAATAGGTAACAAATTCATGAACACCATCATTTCTTGATGTTGGTTGATTAAATTTATATGGCTTTGCATTAAGTTGAGCACGAAGATTAGCAAAAGTCATAGGATCACCATTTAGATCCCCTTTCCATGAAAATAACACCATGACTCCAGTCTCTTTAGCAAAGGACAATCCGAGTTTACTAGTCTGTCTAAAAAAAGCATTACGCGTAACAGTGTCTATGAGTATTTTTTCGTTCTCTGAGAGTAACTGATACTCATCTTCAGACCTTGATCTTAAGCAACTCACAACTCTACTTAGTCTTTGTGATGCAGAATGCATAGCTGCTTCATCTAGGGTATATGAGTTACCAGCGGTTATTTGCGGAAAATTTGGCTCATTAAGAAACTCTAATTCCTGACTCGTACAATTTTTAATAATAAATCGAAGAGCTTCGATTGAAGTATCTGAAGTTCCTAATTTTCTAGAAAAATCAAATTGACCAGCGTGAGCTTCTAGATGGTTTGCCCAGGCGACTACCTGTTGCTGATTCGATGTGGCAGCAAGTGGGTTCATTCCTATAGTTTGCATCTGTTCGTTAAGAGATCTAATTGTATCTTCTGTACTCAAGTTAGGAATAATTCGTTGTTGTAACGCATGTCCCACATTATCTTGAGCCTGATCATAAATTTCACAATAACTCAAGAAATTTAAATTTTGCGAAGCGATATTAAGACAGGCGTTGTAATCATCAATCGTTTCTATAACAGCTCGTTCTTGTAAGTTGAATTGATGGATTGCATAAGCCGCAAGTGGAGCACGATGATGGGCAAAACCATAAAGCAAAACACGCGGAGGATTAGCCTGGGATGCTGCTGACGGCAAATTAGTGTTTCCTGCAGGAGTCAACTTTTCTTCTTGCTCCGCTCGCATGATTTGTAGTGTAGCTTGGTTAGGATTAGGCAGGTTTTTGACAAGATCATACAATCTCCCACCTGCGGGATCATGTCTTTCAGCAAGTCTGCTCATTTTATCTTGTTGCTCGCCTTGGTTAAGAGCCCGAGCTACCTTTGCAGCTTGACTTGAACAACAACAATAAGAACAAGTTTCATAAATAGAATTCCGTAAAGATCTATTTTGTTCTGTCGCATGAAACTCTTGTTGGTTTTCATCCCAAGTGACTGCAAGGGTTCTATCTCCTATACCAAGAAACTTAATTTGGCCCGTCTTAATTTGTTTTAAGTCGCTATGCGAAAAAAGCGAAGCTTCATCTGCTGTTCTAATATTACGTGTGTTGTTAGCAATATTGAACATAGAAATATCCTCAAACAAAAACTTCGATTACACTAATTTTTGTGACTCCAAAAAAGAAAGACTCTTTTTTTCTAACAGATCATCAATTGCCTCTGCACTGAAAAGCCCTTGGCAGTTGAGATAATTTTCAAAAAAATACTCTAATCGTTCTTGAAATCTTTCTTTGGTGATGACTTGTAAAAAAAATTCGTCTGCCAAGCATAATGCTTTTGTCTCCTGATCATAAGCAATCCAAGGACCTGGTTGAGCAATACGCAAAAAATGAAACGAAAGGATTGAAGAAAAAAGTTCCTGAGAAATTTGTTCTGGCCTTGCAAACTCTGCAATCATAACAAGCCGCTCTGACTCTTGATCATGCCTTAAAATAAAAGCAAATTGATCTTGCAGTTGAAGCACACAAAACCCCTCCTCATTAAAACGAACCTCTTCTATGCCGACAAAGTTCCCAACATCTTTCAAAAGTTGTGTTGCAAAATCTGTCATAATCTTAAAAACGTGAATAAAAATGAGAAAGTTTGCATAAGGAATCTGATTTAAAAGTATTTATTGTAAGGTCGTGACTAACCCACACGGTTAGTGAGGCATTAGAACGGCTGGATTTTAGAACAGACACTAATTTTTTATTTTCATTCACGTTTTTAGGATAATACATCTAATTTTCGATACTGCCTTCAGCACTTAATGCAAGCTCTTCTTGATAGGATTGCTTTACTTCTTGGATAGAGCGCTCATAAGAATTCTTTATACTCTGATGAAACTTAAAAAAAACATCTGTATTAGCTGATGTTATTTTAAGAGCATTTTCAATAGCACTCTTGAGATTAGCAATATTTCTTTGACTGCTAAGCAAGAGTCTCTGAACAATGGCTTCTCGGCAAAATTCATCTTCACTACGAGCTTCTTTTAAAGAAACAGTTGCTTCGTGTTTCAACTGTTCTTGTAATTGCTCAACTTTAGTCAGTGCATCATTTATCATCAACTTTGTTCTTGCAGAAGATCGTTGAATAGGAACTATTTCAGAACCAGAAGAAGGTTGCATCACTCTAGAAAGTTCATCAATCTTTTCTGTAACCTTGGTTGCATACTTCTTAATCGCTTCGAAGTTTCTAAGAGCCTGTTGAAGCTGTGTACTTCTTTCGCTTATCCTGTCTGGTTTTATTTCTAAATTTTCCTCTTTTGTTTCTGCCTGCAAAACAGCTCCTGTTTTACTTTCTTGAAAAGCCTGATACGCATCATGAGCATCTGAGGCGCTATAAAGGGCCTCCTCAGCTTTATAATTAAGATCATTTTCCTGGCCTGTCATCACCACAACTCGACGAGCCATCTTCGTATGAAGCTGCGCCGCCGCTAAAGCAACCTGTGCGCCAAAAGAAGAATCCGTCCTTACTTTTGCTTCTAAAGTCGTTACAACATTCTCCGCCGCTTCTAGAGCATGTTGCGTTGCTTGCATCGCTTCGTCTCGAGCTGCTATAAATTCTGGATGATTGTTTAAAGCTGCCTCTTTTTTAAAGCCAGGACCCTCTTCTTTTTTCAAAATTTCCAAGAGTGTTGCTTTCTTGTCAACAAACTTTACAACGGCTTCTTGTGCCACTAAAGCAGCATCTCTTGCATAAGTCACAAGATTCATTTGCTCATCACGAATTGTAGAAAGCGGGTAATCACTTTGTCTTCCATGAATCACGGCTGCCATTTTAAGAATGCGATCTGCTTGAGGAGCGCTTAACACACTATTACCTTGCAAAGGAAGACAAACGCGTTGAGCCACAGAGAAACCATATTTTTCAGTCACGCTTTGTTTTAAAATATTTCGCGCTTCGTGGCGCAATTTGTTTTCAGCACCCCATGTGAACATTTTAGACCACAAACCAGGAAAAACTAAACTTTTCCCATTGCTTCCTGGAATTAATTCTGCCGCTTTGGGATTACTTGCAATGGTAGCTTGGATCGCCTCGAACGAAGGGGAAGCACGAACATTCAAATCGGTCATCATACCCTCTGTTGTACCAGAACTATTTAAAAAAGTGCCACTAAATTCGCTACGACCAGGCTCCTGAATTCCTCTACTCTCAAGAGATCCTCGTGTACGCTCGGATATTTCATCACCTATTTGTTGCTTTGTTTCTTCAAGCTCCCGCTCTTGTTTGCTTTTTGTTTTTCTTTCGTCTATTTGATGATGTCCTTTTTGATCAAAGAACATCATCAGAGGAGAATGAATTTTGCCGTCATCTCTCATGAGGGCATCGGCTTTAGCGTTGGGAATGACCGCACCTACCAACACAATAAAAACAAAAGGGATCATTTTCTTTTTCATTTTTTATTTTGCATAATAATCCGCAATTCCCTTTGCAACCGCACTCGCATATTCGCGATAAATGCTCGGAAGCCATTTGTCACCGACTTGGCGACGTCCTTTATAATCGCCGAGTTGAACGCGTTGAAAAACTTTATGATCATTCATCACATAAGCTTCACAATAAATAACAGGTGCTTTAATGAGACGTGTTGCAAGAAGATTACGGTTCCAGAGATAGGGATCATCAGGCAACGCAGGAAGGGCCTTTGCCGGATTATGATAAGTGAAAGGAGGAAGTCCCGTGTCGGCGACAAAGGCCTTGGCTACAGCATCGGAGATCTCTACAACTTGATGATGTGTGCGCCCAAGTAATTTTTCCAGCATGGTGTACCGAACATCTTCATTCATCAACTCTGCTTTGCTAAAATCACCTGAAATTAAAAAATGGAGCCGCTGTTCATCAACAAGCCTTGGATGCTTTGCATTTCCCCACTCTTCTGCATCGTAATGCATGCAAATGACAAGATCAGGTTTTGCAACCTGATTAATCCAATGAGCACGATAACGAATTTCAGCGACGCGATAAAAAAGCGCCTCTTCCATTTTTTTCAAACGATATGGCGTACACTTTACTTTTTCTTTTTTCAATTCTCGCAACGCAGCAGCCCGAAGCTGTGTAGGACGAAGCGAAGTAGTCGG
>CAYYAN010000022.1:5383-11865 GCA_964469825.1 uncultured Chthoniobacter sp.
ACCAAGCTCATAACGTGTCATTTTGACATCAGCTCCTAAAGTTCGAAGGCACTTTGCTAGATGTTGAGCTGTGATAAAGGTCATCGTTCCTTCTTCTACCGGCTTTGATTTTTTCGCAATACGAAACCAACGCTCTTCCATCTTGGACCACGCTCCTCCAAGATGCCCGGGATCGAGCACAATTTTTAATCCTGCAAGCGGTTGCCCAGGCAATCGCTCACATTCTGATTTTCTTTTCCAGTAACGCGGAACTGAAGCAGAATCAGCGTCTGAAGAAGCCAGAGGTAAATGAATATTTTCTTCACTAGATGCCTGAGGATAAGGCTGAATAACAGCCTCCTCTGGCGTAATGGTAATCCAATCTCTCCAAGAACCATCAGGCACATAAATTTCTTGAAGATCTTTCGTTAATTTTTCTGCTGTAATGGTCTTCGCATAATGCTGTAGCAAGTCCCAATGAGGCTTAGAAGCGAGAGGCGTGAGTTCTTCTGCTAGAGTTTGGAAAAACGACAGGAAGAATAAAAACAGAAAAAAGACTATAGGCCGGGTAAACGCTAGAGAAATTTTCATTTGTTGATCATATACCATTCGCGTTTGATTTTAAGGTTTTTTTACTTGCCCTTTTTGTTTCTATCATCGTTGTCGGATCTTCCGTTATGCTTGCATAGCGCTGCAATCCTCCGCCTTGCTAGAAACAAAAATTTCGACGTAAAAAACCTCAAACTCGCACGCAAATGGTATTTTATTAAAATTTTTTTATAAAAAAATTCTTTTGAGGCGTCGCCTATTACAAAATCATTTTTTATGCTCAACATTCTTTTTTTAGGCGACATTGTCGGAGAACCAGGCCGCCTTGCAGCCATTCGAACAACAGAACTCTATTTAGATCGAGGAGATGCCGACTTTGTCATCGCCAACGGAGAGAACAGTGCTGCAGGACGCGGCATCACACCAAAGCTCGCGATTGAACTCATGCGTCACGGGATTGCTGTGATCACAACCGGCGATCATATTTGGGATCAACGAGAAATCGTTCCTTTTCTCGCCACCGAGCCACGCCTCTTACGACCCATTAATTATCCTCCAGGCACACCTGGCACAGGAAGCGTTGTTTTAGAAACAGACAAGGGGCCTGTTGCCGTCATGAATGTTCAAGGGCGCACGTTCATGAACAACACCCTTGAAAATCCATTTTTAGCGGCTTCAACGGAAGTGGAAGAACTTAGAAAAAAAACATCGATCATCTTTGTTGACATGCATGCAGAAACAACGAGTGAAAAAATTGCGATGGGTCACTACCTCGATGGAAAAGTTTCTTGTGTTATCGGAACACACACTCATGTTCCCACTGCTGATGAAAAAATATTACCTCACGGGACAGCCTTCCTTTCAGATGTTGGTATGTGCGGGCCAGAACACTCTTCCTTAGGGCGCTCCATTGAGCCTGTTATTGAACGCTTTCTTACTTCCCGCCCTCAAAAATTCCCAATCGCAGAAGGACCAACGATGGCGTGCGGTGTTTTGATGAGCATTGATCCAGAGACAGGAAAAGCTCTTTCAATTCGGCGAATTATCGAACGATTCAAATAATGGGTAATGAGTATTTTAAGATCAAAAATTTATTTGATTTTCGAAAGCATCATTAAAAAGTAGGTTTTTAATCATCGAGTTCGTCTTTAGCGACAACTACTCATTACTCATTACTCATTACTTTGCAGTTATGCAATGGCAGCACACTCTTGAAAAAATTCTCCGCACTACGGGACGTGCCCACCGCGCATTGAACACAGCTTGGCGCCGTGTGACACGGCAGCCACGGACAATCACGGAAGCGCCTAATTTGTTACCAATGTTGATTAAGGTCCTTGCAGCCTTTACCCGAACAGATGGAGAAATATTGGAAGAAGAGGTCGACTCTATCCTTGGATTCTTACGCTACGACTATCCAGAAGCGGTCTATTCTGGACTGCGTCAGCTTTTTCGCCATGCTTTGGAAGAAAAGCAAGACCTCTCAGCTATGGCAGCCAAACTTGCAATTGATCTAAGTAACGATCGCAAAATTTTGCTTGGCGTTCAACTCTACGACCTGATTGCTCGTTCTGGCATGAAAGCTGAGTCATTGGCCATCTATCATGATTTTCTCTCCAAGCTAGGCATGTCAGAAAAAGCCATTGAGATTGTTTATCAACTCAATGCAAATGAAGAGACTCCTACACCCCCTTCCTTCGATAACACTTCACAACTTGAAGTCTTGAGCTTTGGCGATCCTCAACAGTGTGATGTTGCTCTTCGCCACTTTCCACCCAATGAATTTCTCCTCGCTTATCGTTATCACCATTTCATTATTTTAAAAAACAAGAGCCATCGCTCACTCATGGTACAAGGCCGTCTCCTCAAACCACAGGAATTTTGCCGCATTTATCCAGGACAACGCATTCTTGCCGAAGAACAAGTCATCACGAGTCAAGATCTGACATTTTATTTCAATGCCAAAAAAAATGTCACACTACCTCATATTTTTGTTGCGATTGATAAAGGGGAAGTCCGCTTGGATAAAACACGCAGCCGCGATAGCAGCTTAGAAGTTACTTTTGGACTCAAAGTTACAATGAAAGCATTGCAAGATCTGCAAGCAACTCTCAATGGCATCGGTCTTAAAAAGGGAACAACGTTACAAGCTCAGCTCGATGACCGCATTCTTTTTAGCAATGGTGGAGAATTAAATCTGAACGATTTGCGAAGGCGCGTCCGGTCGCTAGGCGGCCGCTTTGCCCTCAAAGCTTCGAAATCAGAATATCTTGTTTCTAATAATCCAGGACTCTTAGAAGAAAATGATATTTTGCTTTCTCACGGAAGCGGTGGAGAAGTCTTGTTAAAAATTATCTGCAACTACGAAGAGCGCACCGGTGTTGTCGAAGTTTTGCAAGCTGATCGCCCTATCATTGTTCATGATCTTCCTGTGCGAAATAGTGCTCCTTTAATTGATGGAGATACCATTGGCATCAATCCAGGACAACTCTTACGTTGTAATTTTACCGATCGAATCATCGAAGAAGAACGTAATATCATTCACAACTTGGAAATGCGTGATGTCATTTGCCGCTTCCCTAATGGAGACATCGCTCTCGACAACCTAACTTTTTCAGTCGAGCGAGGCGAAATGATTTGTGTCATGGGAGCCAGCGGATGCGGCAAAAGCACATTACTGCGCGCTCTGGCAGGTGAATTCAAACCGATTCAGGGAGAGGTTTTCCTCAACCATCACTCTCTTTATGCCAATTATGAAACTCTTCGCCAATATATCGCTTACATTCCTCAATACGAAGCCTTCGATGAACAATTGACCATCGAAGAAAATATTGCTTTTGCAGCAGCTCTACGAGCCCCTCATCTTTCTCGTCAAGAGCTTCTCCGACGCATTGATAGCAAATTAGCAGAGCTTGGACTAAACGAGCGCCGCAAGCATGTTGTGGGAGCCATGCATCAAAAAGTATTGAGTGGCGGCGAACGCAAACGCCTCAACATCGGCCTCGACATGATTGGGAATGCTGATGTCTATCTTTTTGACGAGCCAACTTCAGGCCTTTCTTCCAAAGACTCGGAGCATGTCATGGACATTATTCGCGGCATTGCTCATAACAAAATCGTCTTAGTAACCATCCATCAACCAACATCTAAAATTTTTCAAATGTTTCAAAAAGCATTGCTCCTCGATCGCGGAGGAAAATGTGTTTTTTTTGGAACACCTTCGGAAATGCTAGCCTACTTTGCAGAGGCAGAACATGAACAACTTTTTGGTACAGAACTAGGTGGCTGCCAGGCTTGCGGCGCGACACGCCCCGAGTTTGTTTTTGATGTTTTAGAAACACCTTTGCGCGACCTCAGTGGTGATCTCATCTATCAAGAAAACAATCGCGGTCAGCTGGTTCCTGCTCGCCGATTCTCTCCTGACTATTGGCGCGATAAATTCGAAACCCATCGCCTTATTAAAGATGTTCAGCAATCAGTAGGAACAAGCAACACCTTAACTCCAACTTTTGAAGCCCCTCCCCCTCCACTGCCATCAACACAGCATGAATATCGCTGGCGCGAAGAGCTTTCTCAATTTTTAATCTTGCTTCAACGCTCTTTCATTAGCAAATTGCGCAATCGCGCAAACCTGCTGACAACGCTGGTAGAAGCCCCCATCCTCGCCTTCTTAATTGGAATTGTCCTTCGCTATTCAGAAAGTAGCACGTATGATTTTGCTTCTGCTTTTCATATCCCCACTTATCTTTTCCTCTCGCTCGTAGTGGCGATGTTTTTGGGCCTGACCAATAGCGTTGATGATATTATTCGAGATCGGCCAGTACTTCTACGCGAACGTAATCTTAATATTCGCCTCGGTTACTATTTGCTAGCAAAAGCCATTACCTTAGGACTCTTTGCTATTGCTCAATGTCTTTTGTTCACTTGGATTGGAAATCACGTTCTGAGTGTTCGAGGCTTTTTCATGATCGAGTTCTTAGCCCTTTTTCTGACAGCTTTTAGTGGCATCTCTCTGGGACTTTTAATTTCCTCTCTCGTGGCGGAAGGAAAAACGGCTGTTAACATTATTCCGGTGGTCCTCATTCCACAGATCATTTTAGGAGGAGCGCTTATTAAGTATGAAGAGATGAATCGCAATCTTGATTTTATCTACTCGATTCAAGAATGGTTTCATCATCACCCCGATTCAGCTATTGAACCACGTAGTGATTTGCAAGTTCCTCTGATCTGCGAATTCATGCCCATGCGCTGGTCTTATGAGGCATTAATTTACGCTCAAGCAAAACTAAATCCTCTCACAGTCAGACAAGCAAGAATCCAACGACAGATCAATCAAATCGCTGCTATCAAAAACCCGACTGATCGAGAACTGGATCGCCTTGATGATTTAAAAGAAGCTCTTGCCATTTTAAGTGGTTTAGAAGCACCAACAATAAAAGATCTGGAACATCGTCTTGGACTCATTGATAGAGTCATCAATGGAGCACCGCTGGATCGAAATGCCATACTTGGTACTATCAAAGGAACACAGCAATCTGCAACACCAGTAGAATTGTCAAAGAAATCTTATGTGACAGCAGAACAATTATATACTAATCAAAAAGTCATTGACCTTGTTTCTAAAGCAGAAATGGAACAAGCAGACTATCGAAACAAATGTCATCCCAATGTTTTCTTTGGGCCGATCAAATATTATTGGGGCATCACTTTTAATATCCTGGCCTTTAATATTGGAATTTTGCTGCTTTCTACGGGTGGTATTTTTTTGATCCTTTATCTCATTTTGCGTCGACAAATTAAAATCAGGCAGGATTGAGATATCATCTCCATCAAAAATAATCCGCCATGAAAACTGAACCTCTCGAAGATAACTGGTACGATATTATCTCCAAAGCAGCACGTGGATTGCAGATTGATACAGTAACACTGGCTAAAAGCCACTGGAATGAGCAAAACGCAAAAGAACTTTTTGAAGGGATTTGTCATCCCGCAACCTTGGTTGCTATAGCTACTCGCCTTCATCTTGATGGAAATGCTCTTCTTGCTATGACTATTGATCAGTATCATCCAGGCCCTATCATTATTCCAAAAAATTTCCAGCGCTTCACCACTTCCTATCATGGAATGAAGGTTAATTCCTATCTTTTTTGGAGCGAAGAAAATAAAAACGCTATCGCTTTTGATACCGGCGCCAGTCTTGATCCGCTTTATCAACAACTAGAAAAGGAGCAACTCAAACTTAATGCGATCTTTCTTACACATGGCCATAGTGATCACGTTTGCCAACTCCAACAACTCATCAATAAAACTGGCTCTCTCGCTTGGATTGATAAGCGTGATATCATTAACGAAGCCCAACCTCTTCCAAAAAATTATCGCTATCACCTTGATTCTACAATCACCATCGAGAGCAGATCGACTCCTGGCCATTCTCCAGGCGGCACTACTTTTGTAATTCATGGTATTTCACCGATGATAACCATCGTTGGTGATGCTCTCTTTGCAGGCTCAGTAGGTGGCATTCCACCAAGCAGCTACCAAAGGGCTTTGCAAGTTATTCGAGAAAAAATCCTCTCTCTCCCCGAAGAAACCATCATCGCTCCTGGGCATGGCCCATTGACAACAGTTGGCGAAGAGAAACGGCATAATCCCTTTTTTTCAGCGTGGCTTGAGGATTCAAAATAGAGAGTCCTTTTACATTTCTTCTGAATGTTGTGAAGGAGTTTGAGAACTTGAAAGATTCCATGAAGAGGAAGATGAAGAATCATGATTACTGGGGATCTCATTAAAATTTGAATCCTTGAAAAACTCCTCTAACAATTCACTCTCATCAGCAGAAAGATCACTGAATCCCGAAGGGAGTGGAGAAGAGGCACGGCTGCTTTGGCTTTTGCTCTGACTTGAAACGGAAGGAGCGTGTTGGCTTTCTAACTTTTCAATATCAGCGATAGCCT
>CAYYAN010000023.1:0-2071 GCA_964469825.1 uncultured Chthoniobacter sp.
CCTTCCTTGTCTACATCAGGCTGCGCGGCTCCTCGCGACGAATTACCATGAAATATCCGGGTTTAAGCGTTTTATTTTTATTATGTCTCAAAAGTCCCCCCTTCTTTTTTTATCTATCGTCTTAGGAATCTTGTTGTTTGCTCCTTGGGAGGCGATGGGAATGCTGAGATATAAAGGAATAGCGTCCGAAGTCGAAGGCAAAGGAGAAGGTAAAAATAGTTATCGACAGAATGATCGAGGGCAAATAATTGATCATGAAACTGCTGAAAGTCAGTCTGTAAAAAGAGGAAGTTTGGACAATGAAAGAGGAATTAATACAGGTGTGTCAGAAGACATACCAGAAGAAGAACAAGAAAGAGAATCTCTTCCTCTAATAAGCTTTCAAATGGCACTAGCAGGTCATCTCTATGCAGAACGATTTTTTTTAACAAAAACAGAATATGGAAATGTTGAATTGATGGCAGAAGAAGTAGCTAGTTTGGAAAAATCAGCTCAGGAAATTAGCAATGAAAACAGAGAGGTAACACGTATCTTTCAAGCTGCGCTAGAGGCAAGCGCTCCAGGAATTAATTTCAGTGATTTTTTTCAAACTGAGTCGATGAGTTCCCTTGAGAGCTATCCTGCATTGAGCGCTAAAAAAATAAAACAAGCTCTCACCGTTTATTTAAAAAGCAACCAGAATCCTCTAGCCCGGATATTTTATCCCTCTCTACTGCGAAAGCCGGGAACGCCGATGGCTGCTGCGTTAGAGTTGAATTTTGATCAGGACAGTATGGACTCATACAGCCCTGATAAAAATTCTTCGTCTGCCTTGCCCCATCAGCCTTCGCGGCTTTCTCGTCGCGAGAGTGATGAAATATCCGGGTTAGCTTTTTTAACTGGTGATTTTTCAGAGGAAAAAAGATCTAGTCGAAAGACAGCACTGGCTAATGTCGAGGAGCCTCCTTTTAAATATAGTCGACTCATGGAGAAGGGAGAGGCTGCGGCATTTGCGAGTGCTGCCTTAGAAAAGAGCGCTTCCTCTTCGCAAGAAAAAAGTCCGACTGATCGACAAACTCATTCTAATCTTAAATCTCTCACTGAAGCAGCAACTAATGAGAAGATGCCGAAAGCAACATTGAGCAAGAGCGAAGAAGCAGAGCTATTGCATCAAATTACTGCCTGGGCAGACGTGACCTGTAGGCTTAAAAATCAAGTAACAGCCTTAGGTCTCGAAAAAGTTAAGGAAATAAATAATGAAGTGCAACTTAAAGAAATTAAATGTCTTGATAAGGCTGCAGAGGCAACATCTTTTGTAATGCAATATTTGAAAAATGTTCTAGAAGCAAGAAAAACAGGCAAGACAAAAGAAGGAACTGCATGGTATAAAGCTGCTGAATCGGGAAAACAAGGATATGAAAGCTATACCAAAGCAGCCTCAAATTTAAGATTACAGAAAGAAGAAACAGGAAAGATTCCAAACGAGAGAGAAACTGAATGTTGGGTGTGCGTTGGAGGTGCAGCAGTTCAGAGGGGAGGCTATTTAGCAAAAAGCATAGAACTTCGGCAAATAGGCAGGAAAAAAGAAGCAGGAATGTGGAGTGAAGTTGCTATGCGACTCGAAAAACTATGTCAGAGCAAAATGAAAGCCGCTTTAGCGTGGCAGGACTGGAAAAGTGGAAATGAGAAAAAAGAGAGAGAAGCTATATGTTGGAATGAAGCTGGAAAAGCAGTTTTTTATGATGCTGAACATTATAAAAAATATATAGAACTTCTCATATCGAAAAAGAAGGAAGAAGCTGTAATGTGGTATCAACTTGCTCGGTGCAGAAACGAACAATATATAAATTATGTAGAAGCAGCCTTGTCTTGGGAAACTTGGGCCAAGGGAAATTGGAAGAATAAGGAAGCAGCCATAAATTGGAGTCAGGCTGGGTTAGGCGCAAAATTGGCTGCATGGGAATTAAATTTTTCCATTAAAGCAAAAATGTCTATTCCAGATTCAACTAAGGTTGAACTGTTAAAACAACGTGCGTTTGAACCCGGGATTTTTGTTTCTACTGTTGTTTCTAAAGATTCTGGTGTTGTTGTT
>CAYYAN010000023.1:2081-11833 GCA_964469825.1 uncultured Chthoniobacter sp.
TAAAGAAGATCAATCTGCCTCTGAACATTGGATGTTATCAGCCAAAGCTTATGAAGCAGGCAATAAGGATGAAGCAACACAACAAGATCAAGAAGGTTGGGCTACTGCTCAAAGCTCTTGCAATTTGCTGCTGACGTATTGTCAACGTCAGAAAGAAAAAGCTGAAAAGGCTAACAACCAAGACGACGCACTAGCATGGTCTGAAGCCGTGCAATTAAGTAAAATCACTATAGATTGTATGAATAGCGCAGTCACTCAACAGGAATTTTGGAACGCAAGCCAAAGCTGGCAAGAAGTTATTATCTCTTCAAAATTTGCAACGCATGCCTTAATTCAGTCAATTGCAACTAAAGATCAAGAATCATCTGATTGGAAAAAGATGTCTCACGGATATGAAGAGACTTCAAAATTAGGAATAAATGCGGCTCTGGCTTATCAAGCTGGACGTAAAGAAGAAGGTCAAAGATTCGATCAAGAAGCCAGAAAGACTTGGGTTAAAATTTTGGATTTGAGTAAATATTAACAACCCAACACCATATTTTGGTTTTGAAAATCACTCGCAGCTTGCAAGAAAGCTAAGAGAGAGATACTTTCCTTTTTTAAAATTTTCTATGGAAAACACTCCGCTTCACGAACTCGTTACTATTCGCCGCCAAAAATTAGAAGCACTGCGTCATCAAGGCATCGATCCATTTAGTGATAAAGCTGCTGTTTTTTCGGCCTCAAGACCTGTTGTTGAAGTTACCGCAGACTTCGAAGAAGGAACTCTCACCACGGTAGCAGGGCGCATTACAGCTTATCGTGACATGGGCAAGAGTCGTTTTCTCGATATTTCTGATATTACTGGACGAATTCAAATTTATTTCAACACGAAAGAACTTGATGAAGCGACAGTAGCAATGGCAGCACAGCTGGATATTGGTGATTTTTTAGGAGTGGAAGGAACTTATTTTACCACGAAGAGTGGAGAAAAAAGTATTCGCGCTTCAAAGTTGATGATCTTAAGTAAATCGCTGCGACCGCTGCCTGACAAATGGCATGGTGTGCAAGATGCCGAGATTTGCTACCGTCAGCGTTATCTTGATTTGATTGCCAATGATGCTTCACGCACTATTTTCAAACAACGAATAGGCATCGTGCGCGAAATTCGACGCTTTTTGGAAGAGCGGGGATTTTTGGAAGTGGAGACTCCTATGATGCAAGCCATTCCTGGAGGGGCTGCTGCAGAGCCATTCAAGACGCATCATAATGCACTCGGAATGGATTTGTTTCTTCGAATTGCGCCAGAACTTTATTTAAAACGGTTGCTCGTAGCTGGCTTTCCAAAAGTTTTTGAACTCAATCGCAATTTTCGTAACGAGGGAGTTTCGCGTCGACACAATCCCGAATTCACCATGCTCGAAGCCTACTGGGCCTTTGCTAATTTTGAAAAAATGGCAGAGCTTGTTGAAGAGATGATCTGTTTTCTTGCCCAGCATATTGGCGTTGGGCCACTTATTGAACATCGCGATAGCGAAGGAAATCTAACTCGTACGATTAACCTCAAACGTCCTTGGCGACGTGCTGCCTATCGTGATCTTGTGGAAGCGGCTGTACCAGGATGGTTCCAACTTGATTTGGAAGCTAAGCGGAAAAAATGCGCTGAACTCAAACTCGATATCTCGCATTGCGAAGCAGAATTCGAAGTAACACAACATGTTTTTGAAAAGCTTGTCGAAGAAAAACTGATCGATCCTTGTTTTGTCACACATGTTCCCAAAGAGCTTGTTCCATTGGCTAAGCTTAATGGTAAAGATCCTTCATCTGTTGATGTCTATGAACTCATCATCAATGGTCAGGAAATTTCACCAGGCTACTCTGAGCTGAATGATCCCGATCTTCAACGCGAACGCTTAGAACATCAAGCGGGTGGGGAGAAACAATGCCTCGATCACGATTTTCTAGAAGCTCTCGAATATGGAATGCCTCCTGCAGGCGGCATCGGCATTGGGATTGATCGTCTTGTGATGATGTTAACCGGTGCAGCGTCGATTCGAGATGTGATCTTGTTTCCGCACATGAAGTTTCGAAAATAGGGGTCAGCCTACCAGACCGCCTTCAATTCCTCCCTTAGCTTTCTTACTGTTCTCAACATATAAGGCTTCAAATTTCAAATTTTAATGATATGACCTTTATTTTTTGATATTGAAAATTTCGAAAGATTGAAATTTGAAATTTGAAGCCTGACCCCTAATTTTTAGGGTGGTGACTTCTTGTTTTTTACTTCAACGCTTGTTCTAAATCTTTTTTCAAGTCTTCTACAGCTTCGATGCCGACAGATAGGCGGACAAAGCCATCGCTAATACCGAGGAGTTCTCGTTGTTCTTTAGGAACGGCAAGATGAGTCATGAGTGCAGGATGTTCGATGAGGCTTTCGACGCCGCCGAGACTTTCTGCAAGGGTGAAGAGTTCCGTGCGCTGAAGGAAAGTTTTTGTTTCTTCCAGATTACGTTTTAAATCGAGTGAAATCATTCCGCCAAATCCACTCATCTGTTCACAAGCCAAAAGATGTTGAGGGTGACTTTTGAGCCCAGGATAAATCACGCGGGCAACCTTAGGATGCTTTTCTAACCAGGATGCCAGTTCCATTGCATTTTCATGATGGCGTTCCATGCGAAGAGCTAATGTTTTTACCCCGCGCAAGGCCAAGAAACTATCAAAAGGACCAGCGACTCCGCCGGTACTGTTTTGCAAAAAGTGAATTTGTTGTCCCAGTTCAGGGTTATCTCCAATGACAGCGACACCGTTGACCACATCGGAGTGACCATTAATGTACTTGGTGGCAGAGTGAACGACGATGTCGAATCCAAATTCTAACGGGCGTTGAAAAATAGGAGTTGCAAAAGTGTTATCGGCAACGGTGAGAAGTTCCTGTTTTTTTGCGAGAGCGGCGATTTTTTTAAGGTCAGCCAATTTTAACATGGGATTGGTTGGCGTCTCCACCCAAATCATTTTTGTGTTTGATTGGATTGCTCTTGCTACATGTTCTGTATTGGTAAAATCAACAAAGCTAATTTCAAGACCAGCAGAGCGTTTGCGGACGCGTTCCAAAATACGATAAGTACCACCATACAAATCATCGCTAGCAACAATATGATCGCCTGGTTGGAGAAGCTCTAAAATAGTTGCTGTAGCAGCCATGCCAGAGGCAAAAGCAAAGCCGCGTGTGCCACTTTCTAAACTCGCGATACATTCTTCGTAAGCATGGCGCGTGGGATTTCCAGTCCGAGAATATTCATAGCCAGTATGTTTTCCTGGGCTTTCTTGAGCAAAAGTGGAGCTTAGAAAAATGGGAGTCATGACGGCTCCTGTGATGGGCTCTGGCTTTTGGCCAGCATGAATGACACGGGTGTTAAGGTGGTGAGAGTGTTTCATGAGAGGTTAAAGGGTGAAGAGTAATTTATATACTATTCACGTTTGATTTTTAGATTTTGTTACTTGCCCTGTTTCTTTCTAGCATCGTTATCGGATCTTGCTAGAAAAAAGCATTTCAGCGTAAAAAACCTAAAACTCGCACGCTCATGGTATAGTATTTCCATGAAATATTCAGGTTAGCTTTCAGGTTTTTAAAAGCTATTTTGTTTCATCCAATCATCATCGACAAATTTAGTGAGATAGTTTCGGATGCCATCGGCTAATATGACAACACATTTCTCTCCTTTTTTAAGGCGCTTAGCTGCTTGGAGGGCCCCATAAACAGTTGCTCCTGAGGATCCCCCCACAAGAAGGCCTTCTTCGCGGATGAGGCGACGTGCCATGAGAAATGAGTTTTTGTCATCTGTTTTGATGTATTCATCAACGAATGAATTATCGAGAACTTTAGGAAAAAAATCGTAACCAATTCCTTCAACTTTGTATGAATAGACTTCGCTGCCGCCACCGAGGATCGAGCCGTAGGGATCGACACCAATGATAGTGATGTTAGGATTTATTTCTTTGAGTTTGCGAGCGACTCCTGTGATGGTACCACCAGTGCCTACTGAGATCACAACCATCGCAAGGTCTTTACCAGCATCATCGAGGATTTCTTGTGCTGTTGTCTGATAGTGGATATCAGGATTTGCAGGATTATTGTATTGATCGAGGATATGAGCGTTAGGAAGTTCGCTCTGTAATTTTTTGGCAAGGTTGATGTGGCTCTCAGGTGCATCAAAAGCGGCTTCGGTTGGCGTCCGATAGATGGTGGCGCCAAGCGCCTTAAGCACTACTTCTTTTTCATGGCTCATCTTTTCTGGCATCGTAATGATCACGCGATATCCTTTGACCGCTCCTGCTAGGGCGAGTCCGATACCAGTATTTCCCGAAGTTGCTTCAATGAGCGTATCACCAGGCTTGATTTGCCCAGCTTGCTCGGCTGCCTCAATCATGCTTTTGGCAATGCGATCTTTAAGAGAGCCGCCAGGATTAAAAAATTCACACTTGCCATACATCTCACAACAAAGGTTCTCCGTAACACGTTGAAAGCGGACGAGAGGAGTTTTTCCAATGGTGTCGAGGATAGTGTTAAAAAGCATGCGGGAATGTTGCACTTTTTTATTTATTGATCAACTTTTTCTTCAGAAAAAACTTTTTTAATGATGGTGGCCAACTTTAGACCAATGCCTTTGGTCGCAGTAATCTCTTCGAGGCTTGTTTGACGTAAACGCCGAACGCTGCCAAATTTTTTTAAAAGTAATTTTTTCTTTGCAGTGCTAATGCCAGGAATATCATCGAGAGCACTTTCTGAAATACGGCGTCGCAGTAAAAGCTCATGATAGCCGTTGGCGATGCGATGTGCTTCATCGCGAATGCGCTGTAAGAGACGAAGTCCGCCGGTATTTTTATGGAGCCTGATAGGATGGTCTTCTCCAGGGCGATAGATTTCTTCAAACTCTTTCGCTAATCCAATGATGGGAATGTCGCTGAGACCCAAGAGTTGAAGCTCTTTGCACGCAGAACTCAATTGACCTTTGCCGCCATCAACGATGATGAGATCAGGAAGGGGATTGCGTTTTCCTAAAGCTGCATAAGAGCGTTGGAAATATTCCAAGAGCGATTCTTGTGAATCTTCTTTTTCTTTTTTTGTTTCTATCTCGCTTAAGATTCTTCGATAACGTCGGTGTACCACTTCTGCCATGCTGGCAAAATCATCTTGAGTTGTTGTTGTCGTAATTCGATAGCGGCGATAATTTTTTCGTTCAGGAACGCCATTGCGAAATTGCACCATGGAGGCAACGATATGAGTATTGGAAATATTGGAAATATCGAAGCATTCCATGACTCGTGGTTCTGTTGGAAGGTGCAAGAGCTGTTGCAGCTCGATGAGATCAGCTTCAGGGTTAATGCTGCCAGGAAGAGATTTACGTGTGAAGCGTCGAACTGGCTCCATCGTTGTTTGCAAGCTAGTAAAGAGATTGCGAAGCGAAGCTGCTTTTTCAAAATCAAGACGTTCCGCAGCTTGTCGCATCTCCTTTTCAATATCGGCAATCATGGAACGCGATTTTCCTTCAAGAAAATCACAAGCTTCTAAGATGCGTTGATAGTACTCTTCGCGAGTAACCCGATGAATGCAAGGCGCCGAACAGTTTTGAATGATATGATCGAGGCAATGTTTGAAATCTTTTTCTGTTGGTTCTAAAGGTCGGCAAGAACGGATGCCAAATTTTTTGGTCATGACCTTCAATGTTTGTCGTAATGCTGGAGCATTGGGGAAGGGGCCAAAATAACGAGCGCCATCTTCTTTCCTTAAGCGAGTAAGCTGAAAAGATGGGAAAGGTTCGTTGAGCTGTACGCGGACGAGCAGAAAACGTTTATCATCGCGAAAACTGATATTGTATTTAGGACGCCATTCTTTGATTAATTTGCCTTCGTATAAAATGGCTTCAGCATCGCTTTTGACAAGGTGATATTCGAAATCATAAATGCTTTCAATCAATGCACGTGTTTTTAGGTCAGCACGTGTGAGGCGAGAAGGGGTGAAGTAGTTTGCAAGTCGTTTTCTCAAATCGCGTGCTTTGCCAACGTAGATAATACGATGAAAGCGATCGCGCATGACATAAACACCTGGTTGATGAGGTACCTCGCGGAGTTTTTGAAGGAGGTTCGTTTTTGCTGAGGCCATAAAAATATTTAATAGACACAAAAGAAGGCAAAGAACACAAAGAAATTTTTATGATCTATTTTCACTCTTTACCGATTACGCCTTACCCATTACTTTTTCTACAACATGATTTCCGTTACTATTCCCATCTACAATGAGCACGAAGCAATCACTCCGCTCTTTACAAAAATTCGTGAAGTGATGGATCGGCTTGGAAAGCCATATGAAGTGATTTTTGTCAATGATGGAAGTAGTGATGGAAGTGCTGAGGTGCTTGATCAGTTGGCTGCAGTTCATCCTCAAGCAAAGGTCATTCACTTTCGGCGTAACTTTGGTCAGACAGCAGCTATGATGGCTGGCTTTGACTACGCTTCTGGAGAGGTGATTATTCCGATGGATGGCGATTATCAAAATGATCCGGAAGATATTCCGCGAATGTTGGTGAAACTTGATGAAGGTTACGATGTCTGTTCTGGATGGCGTCGCGACCGACAAGATAACGCGCTACAAAGAAATATCCCCAGCATGATGGCTAATAAATTAATTTCCTTCATTTCAGGGGTGAGGCTTCACGATTTTGGTTGTTCGCTCAAAGCTTATCGACGTGATGTGATTGAGGGGGTGCGACTCTATGGGGAGATGCATCGCTTTCTTCCTATCTACACCAAATGGCATGGAGCTCGTATTACGGAATTGCCAGTCAATCATTTTGCGCGTACGACTGGCCATTCGAAGTATGGTCTTGAGCGTGTTTTAAAAGTGATTCTCGATCTTATGGTCGTAAAATTTCTCGATCGGCACGCACAAAAGCCCATGTATGTTTTTGGAGCCTGTGGTTTGATTAGCTTGGCAGCAAGTTTGGGCTTTGCTCTTTGGGCTATTTTGCTATTGCTGCTTGCCCATAAACCCTTCATCACAACACCACTTCCTCTGATGGCTGTCTTCACTTTTCTCATGGGCGTGATGAGTTTCCTTATGGGCTTGCTTGCAGAGATGACTACTCGCACTTTTTATGAATCCCAAGGAAAGTCGATTTATTTAGTAAGAGGGACCTGCAATATTGCAAAGAGGTGATTCTTAGTCTAAATGAAAAAACAGCTTGTTTTAGTTCTGGGCATGAAACGAAGTGGAACAAGCGCTTTGGTCAAAGGCCTTGAGGTGATGGGAATATCATTAGGAAATCGTTTGATGCCACCTAATGAGTTTAATAAAAAAGGGTATTGGGAAGATTGGGACTTTCATGAGTTGAATTTTGACATGCTCAAAGCATGCACCAAAAATCGTGCTCGAAGGATCCTGGCGCTTGCGGAGAAAGAAACGACTTATTTATTAAATAGTCAATATGCAGAGCGTGCTGCTCAATTATTGTTGCAAAAAATGCCTGAAGATCAACCTCTCGGGGTTAAAGTTCCAACTTCTTCACTGCTAATTCCATTTTGGAAGAAAATTTGTGAAAAACTTAATGTTTCTCTTAGTCTTGTTGTAGCGCTCAGAAATCCAATCAGTGTTGTTTCCTCGGTAGAACAAAGCTTTAAGGATCTTCCTGAAAAATCACTTTGGATTTGGATTTCCTGCATGTTGAGTTCTCTTTTACATTCTGACGGCCATCAACGTGTTCTTGTTGACTACGATGAGCTGATTAAAAATTCTTCTCACCAAATGGAGAGAGTTGCTGCAGCGTTGGATTTGAAAATTGATGAGGAACGACTCCAAAGTTATAGGGATCATTTTATTGATCCTTCTTTGAGACATCAATTTTTTCCAGACTATCATTTTGATAATGACGATTTATGTTTGCAGTTGGCTGTTGAAATGTATGACAAGCTGCTACTTGTTGCTAGGGATCAAGAATCATTTTATGATTTAAAAGAGTCTTTGCAGCAATGGACAAAAAAACTTGCCTCGGTTCAAGGTCTTTTAACGATGCTAGAAATGCATGAATTTACAATCGCAAAGCTGGTAGATCTCAATTTAGAACTCAAGAATGGCTAGTCAACGCAGGGGGGCTCTGTATACAGGAGTTGCTGGCAATTTAACCCAGATAAAAACAATCAAATTTTATTTTCTTTAGCCTTTAGCCTCTAATCTCTAACCTATTTGCATGTGCGGCATCGTAGGTTTTATCGGCTCTGGTAATCATGATCTCCTCGAAAAAATGACTCGAGCTCTGGCGCATCGCGGCCCAGATGCAGAAGGCTTTTTTATTGAGGAAAAAAGAGGTGTTCATTTTGGACATCGACGCCTTTCTATTGTTGATCTCGTGGATGGTGCACAACCGATGGCGACGAGTGATGGAGAGCTAGTGATTGTTTTTAATGGTGAAATTTATAATCACGCGGAGCTTCGCGCAGAGCTGGTGAGCAAGGGATATTTATTTCAAACCAATCATTCTGATACGGAGGTTTTGCTTCATGGTTATCGTGAGTGGGGAAAAGACATCTTAGAGAAACTTAATGGAATGTGGGCCTTTGCTATCTATGATTCACGCCAACAAGAAGTTTTTCTTGCGCGAGATCGTTTTGGGAAAAAACCACTTTATTATTTTCAGTGCTATGGAGAAAAAGAGTTTCATTTTGCTTTTGCGTCAGAGTTGCGGGCTTTGTTGCATCACCCCAAAGTTTCTGGAAAGGAGTCGATTTTAGCACTGAAAAAATATTTTGCTTACGGTTATATTCCAGAACCTCATTCTCCGATTGAAGGAATCTATAAACTTCCCGGCGGTCATTTTGGAAAACTCAACCTTCAAAGTGGAGCATGGCAAGTACAACGCTATTGGGATTATCGCTTAGAGCCATGTCAGGTTGATCTGCCTACAGATGGTGGCAAAGCTTGGGGTGAAGAATTACTTGAGCTGCTGGACCGTGCTGTCCAACGACGTCTCATGTCAGATGTACCATTTGGTATTTTTTTAAGCGGAGGAATTGATTCTTCTGCGGTTGCTGCGCTTGCCTCACGACATTTGCCTTCTGGAAGACTCAAAACTTTTAGCATTGGATTTACTGATTCCTCTTTTGATGAGCTTCCTTATGCACGAAAAATAGCGGCTCACCTTGGTTGTGCGCATCACGAAGAAATTCTTGATCTTGAAAATGCGGTGCATCTTCTGCCTGGTCTTATAAAGCGTCTTGATGAGCCGATTGCCGATAGCTCATTACTTCCGACATGGCTGCTTTCTGGTTTTGCTCGACGTCATGTAACCGTTGCTTTGGGCGGCGATGGAGGTGATGAACTCTTTGCAGGATATGATCCCTTCAAAGCACTCAAGGCTGCCGAGCTCTACGCAAAGATCATTCCAAAAAAAATTCATCCTGCGCTTTGCCTTTTAGCGAGCTGCTTGCCAGTCTCTCACCGCAATATCAGTTTTGATTTTAAAATGAAACGCTTTTTAAAAGGCCTTTCTTATCCTGAGCCGCTCTGGATGCCCATTTGGATGGGGCCGCTCAACCTCAATGAGATTAATGACTACTTTGGAAGTCATGATACTGCTGAAACAATTTATAGCGAGGCAATCGAAGCATGGGAGAGTGCTGGTATAAATGCCAGTTCTGTAGATCGCACAATGCAATTTTTTACGCGGCTCTATTTGAAAGATGATATTTTACAAAATCCGTCGGTATTCTTTTTACATCCCGAC
>CAYYAN010000024.1:0-4745 GCA_964469825.1 uncultured Chthoniobacter sp.
ATGTCTGCAATATGAGGAAAGTTTTTGAGTTCTGCTAAGGATTGCTTCAAATGAGCAATAGTCTCTGGCAATTTTCCTAAAACATTTTCTTGTTCAAAAATATCAAGGCATGCCAAGGCCGCGGCACAGCCGATAGGATGCGCTGTGTAGCTGTGTCCATAGCAAAATGCTTTTTGTTCACCGTATGTTCCAAGAAAAGCTTCGTAAATTTTTTCTTTGGTCATGATTGCCGCTAGTGGGAGTGTTCCACCAGTAAGTCCTTTGGCACAGGCAAGAATATCAGGGATGACTTGCTCTTGTTGACAAGCAAACATCGTGCCTGTCCGTCCAAAACCGGTCATGACTTCATCAAGAATGAGAAGAATATTGTTTCGATCGCAGAAAGCGCGCAGCTGTCGCAACATGCCAGCAGGCCAGAGGCGCATTCCAGCAACACCTTGAATGAGAGGTTCGATAAAAATAGCAGCGATTGATTGGAGATGGGGGAGTGCTTCCAGTTCAGCAATGCTCCCTACAAGATCACAGGGAAAATGGATATTAGAAAAACGATCAGAAACAAGAGAGAGACCTCCTAGACTTGCAGCACCGACTGTGTCACCGTGATAGCCTTTGCTAAAAGCGACGAAGCGGCTTTTTTCAGGATGTTCTATGAGTTGCCAGTATTGAAAAGCCATCTTCAATGCTGACTCAATGGCCGTAGAACCATTATCAGAAAAAAAGACACGGGGAAGGGGCGTTCCTGGAAAAAGTTTTACCATCCTTTCTGCTAGTTCAATGGCTTTAGGATGTGTTGCGCCAAGAAAAGAAGAGTGATCGAGGGTTGCTGCTTGATCTTGAATAGCTGCAATAATGTGGGGATGTGAATGGCCATGAATATTTGTCCAGATGGAGCTATTGCCATCAATGTAATCACGACCGTGAATGTCTTGGAGATAAACTCCCTTTCCTGAAACAATAATGAGAGGCTCTTCTGAACACCATTCTTGTTGTTGTGTGAAAGGGTGCCAGAGATGAGTGTGGTCACTGCAGGCGAGTGTTTGAAAGTCGTTATTCATTAGGTTGCGAATTTATCCTTAACTCTCCCAACATCTGTTTTGCTAAAATAATATCATGATGAGCCGCGCGACGGCGGCGATATTTTCGTTCGAGTACATCCAGAAATGAAATCAGATCAGCCTCAAGAGGGACTTTGTGGTAAGTCCATGTTTCAGCGTCGGCTCGTTTCGATTGAAAACGCCAACGAGATGCTTCTTTTGAAACGCGAATTTCACGTTTAACGCGATCTTCATCGCGGACAATCCAGGCATGACAGTTTCTCATGCTGATAACGAGTAGCGGGTAGCCAGTGATGAGTAAACAAAAATTGACTCATGGCTCATAACTCATTACTCATTAGTTTGCGTGAACTCATTAATAAAAATTTTTGTTTATCTTGTTCTTTCCGTTTTGATCGGAGCTTTCCTAGCACCTTTCTTCTATAAAATAATATCGCTCCTTCCAACAGGTCATCTTGGTTTGCTAGGATCACTCATGCACTCGGTACAACAGATGCCATTTCATCGCTACGTTTCTCGTGCGATTCAAGTTGCTGCTTTAATTTTACTTTGGCCAACGATCAGATCTCTTGAAGTCAAAAGTTTATCAGATCTCTCCCTCTATCCTAATCATCATGCTGGTGCCGATTTTGTAAAAGGATTTGTGGTGGCTCTTTTTCCTTTGTGGCTTGTAGAGGCTCTTTTTATCAGGCTTCAATGGTACTTTTTAGAAGGTTTACACTCTTGGCAGGTAGGATTGAAAATTTTGACCACAGCGCTCACTGTTGCTCTTTTAGAAGAATTTTTATTTCGAGGAGTCCTCTTGGGATTGATGCGCCGTTTTTTAAAAAATGGAGCTGCTATTCTTCTCGTCGCATTCTTTTTTGCAGGAGTTCACTTTTTGAATCTTTCTCATTTCAAAGAGCCAATCATTCATTGGTGGAGCGGTTTTTCTTTGCTCTTTCATCATGAGGGGGCCTGCTCTGATTGGCCGCTAGCAATGGGAGCTTTTATTACACTTTTTGTGTTAGGCATACTTCTTGGTTGGGTTACCGTGAAGACAGAATCTCTTTGGTTGGCCATTGGTCTCCATGCAGGATGGATTTTTGCTCAACAATTGTTTCATGCAGCAACACACGAGAACTTTTCTCGTCTCTGGCCTTGGTGGGGGCCTTTTCAAATTTATGGCATGGTTCCGATTGGCATCCTTGTTGTGATACCGCTAGTCATGACTACACTGCTTCTCAAGAAAATGATTCCTCAGCAGAATAATTTAAGGTGAATTTTTTTAAAAAATTTTTCACTTCAATTATTGATCTTTTTTATCCTCGCCATTGTGCGGGGTGTCAAAGAGCTCTGTTAGAGAAAGAAAAATTTCTTTGTGCTGGTTGCGAACAACAACTTCAACCACTCACTGCTCCCTGTTGTCAGGTCTGCTCTTTTCCTTTGGTTTCTGTGGATCTTCCAACCTGTAGCAACTGTGCTGAGCGGAAACTTCATTTTATAGCAGGAGTCAGTGCTTTTCGTTACCAAGGACTGATGCAAGAGTTACTGGCTCGATATAAATATGGTCATGATCAAAGTTTGAGACCTTTATTGCAGGAACTCATAGTGGCAGCTCTGCAAGACGAGCGTCTTCAAGGAGTCAATTTTGCTGGAGTCGTTCCTGTGCCACTTCATCCTTTACGTGAGCGTGAGCGAGGATTTAATCAAGTTTTGCCACTAGCTCAGGAAATCGCAAAACAAAAAAAACTGCCACTTCAATTTCTTTTAAAAAGAAAAAATCCAACACGTTTTCAAGCCTCATTCAATCGGCAAAAACGTTTGGAAAATTTAGAAGGAGTCTTTGCTTTGCGACTCCCTCAACAAGTTCATGGCAACTATCTTTTAGTTGATGACGTTCTTACTACAGGTTCAACTTTGGATGAATGTTCAAAAATTCTTTTGGAAGCTGGAGCTCAAGGCGTCTGGGCTGTGGTATTAGCTCGATAAAAATTTTTCTGTTCCCTCAACCATCTTCCCTGTAACCTGCAACTTGTATTTATGACCATTTTTAAACGACCCTCCTTAAAATTTGCTTCTAAGCGCAAGCGTGAGATGCCAGAAGGCCTTTGGACGAAGTGTCCTGATTGTGGTGAAATGATTCACCATTTGGCCTTAGAGCAAAATCTTCGTGTCTGTCCTCCGTGTGGGTATCATTTTTCTTTTTCTGCACGTGATCGCATTGCCAATCTTGTAGATGAAGGTTCTTTTTCTGAAACAGATGCCGCAATGGAATCAATTGATGTTCTCAAATTTAAAGGCGTGGCTGCTTATGAGGAACGTCTTCGTTCTTATCAGAAAAAAACAGGAGAACGTGATGCCGTTGTGACAGGACATGCGATGGTTGAAGGGCGTCCACTTGGACTTGCTGTTATGGATTTTCAATTTTTGGGAGGAAGTATGGCTTCGGTTGTAGGAGAAAAAATCACAGCCATTATTGAAGCTTCGACTCAAGCAAAGCAGCCAGTTGTTATTGTTTCTGCCTCTGGTGGCGCTCGCATGTATGAAGGGGTTTTTAGCCTGATGCAAATGGCAAAGACCAGCGGTGCTCTCGCGCGTCATGCAGAAGCTCGATTGCCTTTTATTTCAGTGCTAACGAACCCGACGATGGGTGGTGTTACTGCAAGCTTTGCAACATTGGGTGATATTATCCTAGCTGAACCGAAGAGCATGATCGGGTTTGCGGGACCACGTGTCATTCGAGAAATTGCCCACCAAGAGCTTCCTAAGGGATTTCAAACAGCAGAATTTTTGTTAGAACATGGACTCATCGATGCAATTGTTCCTCGTGCACAGATGAGGCAGAAGTTGGCAATGATTTTGACTTTTCTCACATAAATTCTATAACGTTCAACAACGTTCTATAACAAAACCTCCTTATGAAAACAAACCCCAAAAATCTCCTTTTTGTTTTTACCGTTCTTTGTATGGCTTTCACGGCAACTCTGGTACAGGCCATGCACGTTGATGTCACGGTTAATCAATATGGCAATGATGTTTATGCGACAGTGAAATTGCCAAATGTTTTTCTAAAGGAAGATATCGAGACCGATAGAATTGTTTTATCTCCTAGTCAGCTTCTGCATCTCTACATTGTAGCGCCTCTTAATCATGAGGGTTTCTTAGATCCACATTTTTTTGGATCACGGGAGCCTGGTTCGACGCAATATGAATTTTTTTTACAGCCTCTTGATTCTTCAATACTAAGTCTTCAAAAGTGGATTGCTGAAGAAACACTCTGTTTTCCTAAAAAGAGTGGAGAAATTACGATAGAAGGAGAATATAATATTATTGAGCATCATGAAGCAACTAATATATGTCCCTCATGGGATAATCCAACAAAAGCAACAGTATATATTCCTGTTACTATTACTGATGCTTTTGCACGTCATGATTCTATAAATTCTCTGCTGGAAGGATATGGACCTATGAAATCCGTAAAAACGCCTCCTCAATCAGAAAATTTTTATAAAAATGGTACTATCTTGAGTGAATTCACCTTTAACTAAGAGTATTTAGTTTCACTAAGCTCTAGCAAATGGAGTTTCTTTGTGGCAAATTTCTCTTCCTCCAGCCTTCAGCCTCCATCTTCCAGTCTGCTTTCTTGGCTGTTTGATCAACAGTATACTGGAATTTCTTTAGGCCTCGAGCGAATGCGAGAGCTTCTCG
>CAYYAN010000024.1:4755-11679 GCA_964469825.1 uncultured Chthoniobacter sp.
AGGGAATCCGCAAAATCAAGTTCCTTGTTTTCATATTGCAGGGACGAATGGGAAGGGATCGGTTTCGGCTTTTTCTGCTTCACTCTTAAAAGCTGCAGGCCTTCGTGTTGGACTTTATACGTCGCCACATCTCATTGATTTTCGAGAACGAATTCAAATTAATGGAGAAATGATTTCTCTGGAGAATCTTGAGGAAGGAATTAGGCGACTTCAAGTAGCGACGAAAAATGGGAAGCATCTGCCTACTTTTTTTGAACTGACAACAGCATTAGCTTTTGATTATTTTGCACGTCAACAATGTGATCTGATTGTTTTAGAAACAGGCCTAGGAGGACGTCTTGATGCTACCAATCTTGCTACTAATAAAATAGGTTGTGCCATTACACCAATCAGTCTTGATCATCAAGCTTTACTCGGCTCAACACTAAGTGCTATTGCACGAGAAAAAGCAGGGATTATGCGCCCTGGCGTTCCTGTTGTTACAAGTCCACAACACGAAGAAGTGCTGCAAGTTTTGAAGGAAGAAGCAGCACGAGTGGGCGCTCCTTTAGAAGTGATTTCAGAACCAATTTCTTTGGAAATTCCTTTAGGCCTTCTTGGCTCTTATCAACGCTGGAATGCAGCCCTCGCTTTAAAACTCATACAGCATGGACCCTGGAAAATTGCTAATAATGCCATGTTTGTTGGTCTAAAAAGTGTTTCTTGGCCAGGAAGATTTCAGAGTATTAAGTTATCTGCTAGCCAAGAACTTATTTTGGATGGTGCTCACAACCCATCGGCTGTAGAGCAGCTGGTAGCGACATGGAAAGAAGTTTTTCCAGGGCAAAAGTGTTGTCTCATTTTTGGATCACTTGTAGACAAGGAAGGGGAAAAGATGCTCCGCATATTGGAGCCGATTGCAGCTTCTATTAATCTTGTTTCAGTCCATTCTCCGCGAACCGATTCTCCTCATGATTTACAGCAAATTTTTCCTTTAGCATCTACTTTTTCATCGTTAAAAGTATTTTTTAAGAAAAAAAATTTTTTTCTAGACAAAACTTCAACTTTTTCTGAGAACTTTCAAACTCCTATTTTACTTACTGGATCACTCTTTCTTGTTGGAGAGGCTCTTGCCGTCTTGCAAAGAAGACCTCATGCCGCTTTCGTTCAGTAAAAAAGCATTCTGGAAAAGATACAATTTGAGTCAACTTTTTTAATTTCAAAAAAGTAACTTCTTCTGCTTGCGAAGAAATTCTAGGGATGCGACATTATTCACCCCCTCAAAACAAAATCAAAAACCATTCGTGTAATTAGTGCGATTTTACTACTAATAGCATAACTCAGCTGGAAGGTTGTCTAGATGTTGTGTTTTTAACTTTGTCTGTACGAAAACAAGGTTTTCAACCTTTCCACCCTTTATTTTATCTTTTAACTCTTAACAATATTTACTTATGACAGCTCAACAACTTTCTTTAAATGAAATCGACCCCCTTGCAAATAAAAGATTTAACGTCTGCAAGCGAGATGGACGTATGGAGGCTTTTGATCAAGAGCGCATTATTTTGGCCATTGAACGTGCCTTTAAGGCAGAACGTGATTTAACGCCTGATGATTTTTTGCTCCCAGAGGATCAAGAGGCTGTTAGTTTTATTAGCGATGAGGTTGTTCAACGTTTGCTTTCTCGAGCAGTTCGCGGTGAGGCATTAGAAATCGAATTAGTGCAAGATGCGGTTGAGGTTGCCTTGATGAAAAAAGGACATCATACCATTGCACGACGCTACATTATTTATCGAGAAGACCGACGTAAGGCGCGTGCGCTTCGAGGCGATCAAGATCTTGCTTCATCGGAACAAAAAATCTATGTGACTTTGCGCAATGGACATCGAGAATTATTGGAGCCGCAGCGCATTAAACGTTCTTTTATCCGAGCTTGTCGTGGTGTTGAAGACCGCTGTGATAGTCGCATCATGGCCGAAGAAACGCTTCGGAACCTCTACGATGGGGTCCGCCTTGATGAGGTTGAAAAAGCAATGATCTTTTCTGCAAAGACTCGGATTGAAATTGATCCTGCCTATGGGTATGTCACAGCTCGACTTCTTTTAGAATCGATTTATCGAGAAGTTATTCCATCTTTTAAACATTACCATAATCTCAACACAGTTCACGCTGCTCATTTTTCAACTTATTTGGAAGAGGGGATTCGTGAGGGGCGTTTGACACCCTTATTACATGAATTTGATGTGCAGCGCTTGGCGGCAGCGATGAATCCTGAGCGAGATTTGCAATTTAACTATATGGGACTGCAGACCATTTATGATCGTTATTTAATTCATGTTCGCGGTCGTCGAATTGAGACGCCACAATATTTTTGGATGCGTGTTGCAATGGGCTTGTGTATTAATGAAGGTGCGCACAAAAATGAGCGTGCCATTGAATTTTATAATATCCTCTCTTCTTTCCTCTTCACATCATCAACGCCAACGTTATTTAACGCAGGGACACTTCACCCTCAGCTAAGTTCTTGTTATTTAACAACGGTAATGGATGATTTAGATCACATTTTTAAGTCTATTGGAGATGATGCAAAGCTTTCTAAATGGGCTGGAGGACTTGGTAATGACTGGACAAATGTTCGTGCAAGTGGATCCCTTATTAAGGGAACCAATGGTGAAAGTCAGGGGGTCATTCCATTTTTAAAAGTTGCCAATGATACAGCTGTCGCTGTCAATCAAGGTGGGAAGCGTAAAGGAGCGATGTGTGGTTATCTTGAAACGTGGCATCTCGATATCGAAGACTTTTTAGAGCTACGTAAAAATGTGGGGGATGAACGTCGTCGTACTCACGATATGAATACGGCCAATTGGATTCCTGATCTTTTTATGAAACGAGTTCAGGAGAATGCTTCTTGGACTCTTTTTAGTCCAAGTGATGTTCCTGATCTACATGATCTTTATGGAGCAGCTTTTGAAAAACGTTACTGTGAATATGAAAAGATGATCGAAGAAGGAGGGATCACTCATTTTAAGCAGGTTGAAGCAATAACTCTCTGGAGAAAAATGTTATCGATGCTTTTTGAAACCGGCCATCCTTGGATTACTTTTAAAGATCCTTCCAATGTTCGTTCACCACAAGATCATGTTGGAGTGGTGCACAGCTCGAATCTTTGCACCGAAATTTTGCTGAACACTTCGGAACAGGAGACTGCTGTTTGTAATTTAGGCTCAATTAACCTTCCTATGCATGCCACTGAAAAAGGACTTGATTTAGCATTGCTGGAGTCAACAATTACAACGGCCATGCGGATGTTGGATAATGTGATCGATATCAATTATTATCCAACCCCTGAAGCGCGGCAGGCAAATCTTTTACATCGACCCGTTGGACTAGGAATGATGGGCTTCCAAGATCTGCTCTACAAAATGAAGATGAGTTATGCTAGTCAAGAAGCTGTAACTTTAGCTGATAAAAGCATGGAGGCTATTTCTTATTATGCTATTTTAGCATCGACCAAACTGGCACAAGAACGAGGTGTTTACCAATCATTCAAAGGCTCAAAGTGGGATTGCAACTTGCTTCCCATAGATACAATTGATCTTCTAGAAAAAGAACGTGGACTACCCATTAAAATGGATCGTTCTTCAACGTTAGACTGGGATGTCGTTCGCAAAGCGATCAAGCAACATGGGATGCGTAATAGTAACTGCATGGCCATTGCTCCTACAGCTACTATTTCCAACATTACAGGTGTCTCACAATCGATTGAACCAACTTTTAAAAATCTGTTTGCTAAAGGAAATTTGAGCGGTGACTTCACGGTCATTAATCATTATCTCGTAGAAGACTTAAGAAAACTTGACCTTTGGGATCAAGCCATGATCGAGGAATTGAAGTACATGGATGGCTCGATTCAAGAAATTGAACGTATTCCAGAAGGAATTCGAGAGATTTATCGAACTGCTTTTGAAATTGAACCATTCTGGTATATTGAATGTGCTAGCCGTCGTCAAAAATGGATTGATATGGGACAGTCGTTGAATCTTTATATTGCAGCTCCTAATGGTCGCAAATTACATGAAATGTACATGTATGCTTGGGAAGTAGGATTAAAAACAACTTACTATCTCCGTTCTGTTGCTGCTAACACTATTGAAAAGACCACACTTCAATCGCGGCCACGCTGGGTGAGTGAAGTGAAAGGTGAAGATGGCATGCAAGAAGTTAAAGCTTGCAGTCTTGAAGCACGAATGCGCGGTGAAGAATGTGAGGCGTGTCAATAGTCTTTGAGGGCGAAAAACTATTTAAAAAGTTACTATAAAAAATGGCAGCGCGTACGGGAGTCGAACCCGTGCGCCAGCCTTGAGAGGGCTGTGTCCTAACCACTAGACGAACGCGCCAAAAAATTGAATTGCCATTGTATCTATAAAAAAGAAAATAGCCATTAAGAAAAAATTAGAGTTTTTTATTTTATGTCGCATCTTTATATCAAACAAGGTTGTCCTTGGTGCCAGGAAGCTATTGAGTGGCTTGATCAACATCATATCAATTACACTCCAATCGAAGTTCGTCATGATCCAGCTGCTTTTAGTAAGTTAGTTGAAATTTCAGGCCAAACAAAAACTCCAACGCTACAAATGCCAGATGGGCGTGTGCTGGCTGATTTTGGTGTTGAAGAATTATCAGCTTTTTTAGGTTTGTAATTGATAACCTGTACGCTGTACGCTGTGATTCTATGTCTGACTCTTATCTATCATTATTAGAAGCACTCAGGACTAATTGCCATTTACCAGAATTTCCCAATCCACTTCCTTCTAAGCAGCTCGACTTAGAATTAGAAAATGGCATGAAGATTGTCATTGATTGGAATAAAAAAACGAATTTTGTAGAATTGTTTTCGGAACTTGGCACTTATTCTTTAAAAAATGAATTAGAAACTCTCAGAAAAATTGCTGCAGCCAATTTTCTTTGGCAATCAACCGGAGGAGCTACATTAAGTATTCGCCCTGAACTTAAAATGGTCTATTTAGCTTTACAAACTCCCGTTACAGGCCTTAAAGGAAAAGAGTTTGTAGAGCAAGTCGAGCAATTTATTGTTACAGCTCAGTACTGGTTTTCTTTGTTAGCAAAGTCGTGAGCTGTCAACTCTCTGATTATAACTATGAGCTCCCTCCAGAGCTTGTTGCAAGCCGTCCCGTAGAACACCGCGAGGAATCGCGCATGTTAGTGCTTCATCGCGAGAGTGGTCAGATAGAACATCGGTTTTTTAAAAATCTTCCTGAATACATCACATCAGAAGATTTATTGGTTTTGAATGACAGTAGGGTTTTGCCAGCACGTCTTTATGATGTTTCAGGAAAAGTTGAAATACTCTTAGTCAAAAAACAAGATGAGACACATTGGATTGCCATGGTCAAACCAGGACGGAAAATGCGTCTGGGTGCTGTCGTTATGGTGGGAGATGTTGAAATTACAGTTGCAGCGATCTTACCCGATGGGATGCGTCTTTTGAGCTTGAGTCACCCTCTCGATTTAGAGCGATGGGGTACAATGCCTATTCCCTCTTATTTTAAACGCGAGGCTGATGAGGAAGATCGTGAACGGTATCAATCTGTCTTTGCACGCGATGCTGGATCTGTTGCAGCTCCTACAGCAGGACTTCATTTTACCAAAGCCATCTTGGAAGCGTTGCCGCATGCTTTTTTAACACTTCATGTTGGGCCTGGTACTTTTTTACCTGTAAAAACGGAAAATCTCTCAGAGCATACCATGCATAGAGAGGAATATGAAATTAGTGTAGCAACTGCATTACAATTGAATCATTTTTATCAAACACAAAAAAAAGGACGTCTTATTGCGGTTGGAACAACAACGGTCCGTGTTTTAGAATCACAACCGCCTGGTCCAATTCTTCCTCATACCGGAGCAACTAATATTTTTATTCGTCCCCCTTATTCATTTCAAAGAATCGATGGATTACTAACGAATTTTCACTTTCCAAAATCAACACTCTTAATGTTAATTAGTGCACTAGCCGGCCGGGAGAGGGTTCTAGAAACATATCGCACAGCTGTAAAGGAACAGTATCGATTTTATAGTTATGGGGATTGTATGTTGATTTTATAAATAAAATTATTAAATAAATATAGTTGACCAATCTTTAAAGAGATTGCTAAAAGAGTGGCATTCTAACTTAATCCTACCGCCTTATGAGCACTATGAATGTACATCTGTCCTTGGAACGACATATAAAAATCGGTGATTTTTCTTCGATTCAAGGAATGATGATGTGATCTATCATAAGGAAAACAATTCTGATTGGACTAAGTGTTATTTATATATTTCAGCAATAAATTTGCTGAAGGATGGGTCAAATAGACTCATAAGAAATAAGATATTTTCCTTTCGCCACTAGAGATCAACTCTAGTTTTCGCTTTCTCATGATTTTTCCAGCGATGGCATTTTCTATTTTCTTAATATCTATATTGGTAGTTTTGCAATTTTTAAAATTTGATTTTCTCTATGAATAAAATACTTTTTTTGTATTTGATGATATCTTTCGTGACTCTTAAAGCGTCGAATGATGATGCTTCTTCTCCTTTGATGATGTTGAAGCCGAATCAGAAAGTGTTACCAGAAAAGAAGAGTCTGCAAATTGATCAACAGGAGCATAAAAGAGAGACTACTGATGAAGCTTTTTCTACGCCTCCATCAAAATCAGATGACAATGAGGATGAAGATGGTCAAACAACAGGAGAAAGAACAGTTTCTTCATCTCCTGTTTCCAAGCCTCCGTCACAACTTCAGCACAGTAAAGCACAACCTGGTCCGTTGAAAATTGATCCTTTAACAGATTTTGCTTTAACTGATATTGGGCTATCAGGTTCAACTAGTAATCGGTCACATTACAGTGGCTGTACAACACTAGATTCAAAAAGCACTAGTTGGGA
>CAYYAN010000025.1:0-11678 GCA_964469825.1 uncultured Chthoniobacter sp.
GCGCCATGTCCACCACAAGAATTGCATTTTTAGCTGAGAGAGCAATGAGAAGAACAAGACCAATTTGAACATAAATATTATTGGCCATACCAAGACCAGCGAGAGTTGCAACCGTTCCTAACAATGCCAAAGGAACGGCAAGAATCACAGCCACAGGAATAATCCAGCTTTCATATTGTCCTGCAAGAACCAAGTAGACCAATAAGATTCCTAATCCAAAAACAAGATAGAGTGAAGAACCAGCAAGACGTTCTTGATAAGAAAGCCCTGTCCACGAAGTTTTCGTGCCAGGAGATAAGGAACTATCGGCAATTTTTTGCAACTCGTCCAAAGCCTCTCCCGAACTATATCCTGGAGCTGAAGTTCCAATAATCGCCGCTGAAGGATAAATATTGTAAAGCGTGATCGTTGAAGGTCCATAAGAAGACTCTACTTTAATTAAAGAACCGAGCGGAACCATGGAAGTTGTTACAGAATTTGTTCCACCAGTCGTAGTATTAGTTGAGGAACTTCCACGCACATAAAAATTTTTCATTTCAGCTGGTCCAGCACGGTAAGCTGTATCCGCCTGAGTAAAGACATCAAAAGTATGTCCATACTGATTGTATTGATTAACGTACGTAGAACCGAGATACGTTTGCAAAGAGTTTAAAATATCACCAATGGCTACACCATACGTCAATGCTTCGCGTCGATCGATCGTCAAATTAACTTGAGGTACATCTGCACGAAAACTGGAACGAACCTTTTGAAGTTTAGGATCTTTTTGTGCTTTCTGAACAATGTGATCAGCCGTTTCTTGAAGTTTGGAATAATTGAATGATCCATCGGTCAGACAAACTTCCATTTGAAACCCTTCCGACATACCGAGTCCTTGGATTGGCGGTGGCACAAGCAACAGAGAAGAAGCAGAGATTTCCTTACTCGCAATAGCACTGATGTCATCATAAACTTCGCGCAATGATCCCCTTTTTCCACGTTCTCCCCAATCTTTTAAAATAATGTAAGCCAGTCCTGTATTGCTATCAAAAGGAATAACGCCCCCTGAAAGAATCACATCTTTCACCGCTGGTAATTTTTGAACCTCGGCGCCAACACGTTCAATCATTTTTTCCGTTTTTCCAAGGGCTGTTCCATTCGGCAGATTACAGATCAACATCAAATATCCTTGATCCTCTGTCGGTACAAAGCCTGTTGGAATTTTGGTAAAACCCCACCCCGCAAGCACCACTAAAACTAATCCGATCATCGTTACAAGCTCACTATGTTTTACCATCGCACGAATACGATCGCTGTACCATTTTTCTAATGGATTATAAATGGCATTGAAGCTTCGAAAGAAAATGTTGAGTCTCTTGCTAGAATCATGTTTCTTTGCTTTTAGCCAAAGGGCACACTGGGTCGGTTTGAGACTCATAGCATTAATCGCACTAATGAATGCTGTGCTAGCAATAACGAGCGCAAATTGACAATACATCTGTCCAATAATGCCCGGCATAAAAGCAGCAGGGATAAAAACCGACATTAATACCAAGGTAATTCCAATGATCGGGCCGAAAAGACTATTCATTGCTGCAATGGCAGCATCTTTAGGAGTTGCTCCTTTTTCAAGATGCTGCATTACCCCTTCCACAATAACGATGGCATCATCAACGACAATACCAATCGACAAGACAATTGCAAAGAGCGACATCGTATTGATCGTGAAACCAAGCATCGCCATTGCTCCAAAGGCACCAATAATCGTTACAGGCACCGTTGTTGCAGGCACGAGTGATGCACGTGCGTCTTGTAAAAAAACAACAATGACAATCAACACTAAAATTCCTGCTTCAAAAAGAGTTTTATAAACTTCATGAACTGACTCTTTCACAATAATGGTAGAATCAAAAGGAATGTCATATTGAAGTCCTTTTGGAAAATATTTTGCTAGTTCTTCCATTTTTTTCCTCACTCCTTTTGCCGTATTGATAGCATTAGATCCTGGCAATTGGTAGATGGCAAGGCCTCCGGCAGGACGACCATTGTATTTAAAAAACTGACCGTAAGATTGAGAGCCAAGCTCTACTCGAGCGACATCTTTTAAGCGCGTGATTTGGCCCCCATTAGATGTCTTTGATTTTACAATGATTTGTTCAAACTCACTTACTTGATTCAGCGAAGCATTAGCTGTAATAGAAAATTGAAAATCTTGATTTTTTTCTGCGGGAGGACTTCCAAATTGACCTGCTGCTAGCTCAACGTTTTGTTCTTTCAGCGCATTGATAATATCATTGGGAACGAGTGATCGTTGCTGCATCTGATCAGGATTGAGCCAAACTCGCATTGAATATTGCCCCACTCCTAGCACATTGACATTGGCAACACCTGGAAGTCGAATAAGCTCATTCTGAAGATTGATCGTCGCATAGTTATTGAGAAAAAGGGCATCAAAGCGATCATTAGGAGAAGTGATGGTAATGAGTTGCAAGACTGCTGTTGATATTTTTTTGGTAATGACGCCCTGGGTTTGAACCTCCTGAGGCAGTTGTGCTAATGCAGCAGCCACACGATTCTCAACAAGGATTTGAGCCATATCAGGGTCAGTCCCAATAGCAAAGGTAACCGTCAAAACATAGTTCCCTGTGATTGTCGAATCCGAAGACATGTAGAGCATTCCTTGCACTCCGTTGACTTGTTGCTCAATAGGAAGGGCCACTTTTTTAACCAAAGCCTGAGCTGTTGCACCTGGAAAGTAGGCTGTAACTTGCACTGTTGGTGGTGTAATCGGTGGATACTGCGTTACAGGAAGTACAAAAAGAGCAACCCCTCCTAGCAACATGGTAATCATGGCGAGGACGTTGGATAAGACCGGTCGTTCGATAAAAAATTTGGAAAGCATAAAACTTCTTTAAAAATTCTACTGCTGTGGCGAAGAGCTGTGTTGTGTCGGTGCTCGCATCATCGAGTATTATTGATACACTCAGCCGCTGCGCGCCGCGGCTTGTCGCTCCTCATCGACATCAGCGAATTTTGAAAGAAGTTTTTATTTTGACGGTTCATTTTAGCAGCTAAGGCACTGAATTTAATTTAACGGTGGAAGAAAACGGTATTTTTTGTGTTGCAGACTTCGGATTCACAGGAGCCCCCACACGAGCGTTATTAATACCAGAAACAATGACCGATTCATTTTCAGAAAGCCCTTCTAAAATGGCACGAGATTCTCCTTTGCGAGGTCCGGTCTTAATGTCATTACGTTGCACGATATTTTGAGAGTTCACCGTCAAAATAAATTCTCCAACTTGATCACTTTGAACAATCGAGTTGGGCACAGTAAGCGCTTCAAATGGAGCTCCGATAGCAACACGAACTTTGGCAAAAAATCCAGGAATAAGAGCATGATCTTCATTGGGAAAAATTGCACGTACTTGAATTGTTCCTGTAGAAGTATCAACACTGTTGTTTACAAAATCTAAAATTCCTTCGTGAGGAAATCCCTCTTCGTTAGAAAGAGCTACAAAAACAGGAAGATTACCAACAACCTTCTTTCCAGCTTGCCCCATCTTTCTCAGCTCATCGCGCAGCGTGAGGGCATCGCGAGTATTAATATTAAAATTCACATAAACAGGAGTGATCGCCTCGATCGCTACCAGAACAGTGGGGTTCATGGGGCTACTACCAACCACAGCCCCAACATCAACTTGGTGAGCTGCCAGAAGTCCATCAAATGGGGCTCTCACTTCGGTGTAACCCAAATTAATTTTTGCTAACTCCAGATCAGCTTTGTCCACTTGGACCTTAGAAAGATATTTTTCAACCTCTGCTTGAGATGTTGCATTCTCTTTAAGCATGAGCAATTGTCGTTGATACTCTGAGTTGTCGTAGTCGAGATTAGCTTGAGCTCGTTTAACTTTTTCAATGTAGCTATCTTGTTGAATAATAAAAAGCAGATCGCCTCTTTTGACGAATTGCCCATCATTAAAGTTAATTGATTCCAAAAATCCTTCTACGCGAGCAACAAGATTAACCTGCTGAGTTGCAGCAACTGTTCCTGTATACTCTTCATATTTAGTAACCTTCTGCTTGATCGGAAGAGCTACTAAGACTTCCGGAATTTGTTTATTATTGCTATTTTGTTTAGAACAAGCAGTCAGAACGCATACAAAAAACAATAAAATAAGAGTCTGTATTCGTAGAGAATAAGATGCCAGAATTGTTAACCTGGATATTTCATGGAGCATTGTAGTGAGAGGCAGGACAAGGCATGTCATTCCCGCGAAGGCAGGAACTAACGCACCAGCCATCCGACTTCCCGGTTTTCGCAGTAGAGAGGAATGAAATATCCGGGTTAAGAGCAATGTAGTAGACATGGGCTTTCCACAAGCCGTAATAGCTTTACCACGAAATATCCGGGTTAGACCTCCTCGAAAGTTGCTTGTTATCATCAAGTATTTTTTGAATTATGTTTTACTGACATGGAATTGTCGGATAAAGGACTCTGCTAAAAATTCATCAATATCAGATATCTCTATTCTCTTCTTTTTTAGATTTTGTAACATCCTCATAATCTGATGCCTGTTTGCTAAAAAATGAAATGCATTTAGAATCGCCAGATGTTTCAATGAAATTTTCTTTCAAAGCTCGAGCAAGATTAAGCCGACCAGCCTGAACATGTTGATCATCTTTTTCTCGATCTTTTGTTAATAAATCGTTACATGTTGCCTTTAATCTTTGAATAAAAAAAGAAATATCATTCTTATCTTGCGGAAACTTTGTCATCATGAGCATCAAAGTGGCAACGATATGAGGAACTGAAAATGATGTTCCAGAAAGCACTTGATGTAAGTCTTCATCCCTATTAGAGATTGAAATAATATTTTCTCCCGGAGCAGCCAGATCAACGCTCTTTTTTCCATAATGAGACCATTCTGCTAAAGTTCCTTTGTTGTTTGTTGCAGCGACTGTTAAAATGTTAGGCAACTCAAAAGATGCTGGATATCTCTTGAACTCATCTTCAAGTTTATCATTATCAAGTTCATCATGCTCCCCCTCTTTATTTCCTGCAGAACAAACAACAATCACATTATTGGGAAACATACTAGGATAGTCATTGCTTAAGTGACTTTCTACATTCTCTAGCTCTTTCTTGTTTGTCATTAGATACTTTAGGTTTTCTAAAGTAAAAGCAAAACTACAATTTAATACTCTAGCCCCATTGTTTCTCGCATAACTAATAGCATTAATAAGGTCTGTTAATAAACCACCATCTTCGATATTACGCAACCACTGGCATGCAACAAGAGAGACTTTCTCAGAAATGGCAGGAATAGCAATACCACAATGAATAATTTTTTCAGGTAATAACATGGTATCCATGGCATTATCAGGATTACGACGTCTTATGTAACTAAACTCGGTTGAGTTAGCTGCAATGATACCTGCAACATGTGTTCCATGACCATATATATCGGAATCATCAAAACCTATTATGTCCGAATCTTCAGAGGCTTCGTTTGTTTGACCATTAAGAGAAGAATAAACACGAGACACAATAGAATTTTTAAAAACAGAATTAATTTCGCCAGTTTCTCTATTTACCATGATACCACTATCTAAGATGCCAGCAGTAATGGGCTCTAAATTGGACTCCAGTTTTTCATTTCCTTTATCAATGTTCTTCCAAAAATTGGGAGGAGGTGTAATACCATAATCACCACAAAGATTCCACAGATGTTCCTGGGATACTGGAGAAGCACATGAAACAGTCAGTGTGTCTAATCTTACTTTTAGCAAAGGTTCTGCTTTACACATCGAAGTTAAGTTCGAATCTTGAACAGCTTTTTGCATTTTCTCCATGCCGATGAGCCAAGGAGAAGCAGCATTTTTATCTGGTTCAAAATAGAGACTGTAAAGAGGTTTTATTTTTCCAATTTCTTTAATTTCACGGACACTTCCAGGCATTTTTTCTTCGATTGCTTGTTTTAAATCTTCCTTACAAATCTTTTCGTTAAGCTCCACAATAAGATGATCGGAAGCCATTTTAACCTCTTCTAAAATACCAGTAGAGGGATCAATGATTTTTTCTATTCGTATATAAGGGGTAGAAAAATGATTAACTAAAATATATTTTTCTAAAGCCTCTAAACTGTTATTGAGCATACTAGTCCCTTTTTTAATTTCTTTTTCAAGGTAATAAGGCTTTAAGCCATGCGCTTTCCAGTCTTCCCATTGAGCGCGTAAAAAAGTGTGACTTTCTTCTAAAAGACTTATCTTTTTTTTCAATTCAGTTGCTATATTTTCATACTTTTTGATTTCTTCAAATTGATTATCTCTATAAGCACACATAAGATTTTCATAATGCTCTGAAAGAAGTTGATTCTTTCTAGCAAGAGTATAGCAAGTTTTTCCTATTTCATTTTTTACTTCTTGGTCTATCTCAATAGCAGCACTTCTAAATTTTATAGTTTTTAATAACGCTTCTTCTTTCTTTTCATTAGCCTCAGCAGCTTGTTGTAACATACTTGCTTCAGAAGACTGCTTGTTTTGACGAAGTTTAGCAGCTTGAGCATAAAGCTGCGCTGTAGTTTGAGATGTCTCATAAAGTTGTTCTAATTGTAAACTTTGTTTCTCTCCTCGCTCTCTAGCGTTTTTTGAACCAAGCCAATGAAGAACAGCCTTTCTAAAAGCATCAGCACTTTTGACAGCAAGTTGAGCAGCTTCGCAAAAAGTAGTTTCTGTCTGCTGACCTACTTCTGGCTGCGATAGGTTTCCTAATAATTTTTCAGCAGAACTTATAAAATAATCTCCTGCTCGTTGAGATTGTTCAGCAGCATATCGACAAAGTTCTTCAATAGGTTTTAAACTTACATCAATTTGGTATTTTTGTTTTTCTACCTCTATCCAATCACCAAGAGCCAATTGATAATGTTGAGCTGCTAAATGGAAACGGCGCCATCTCTCGGTTATCTCATCACTAGAAGCAGCTTGTTCAAGAGCCTTATGAAGACCCATGCTAATAGTATCAACAACTCCTAAATTCTTTTGATTTATCTTATAATTATATAGCGAATCAGATGCTTCACTTATTCTCTTAACCTGCTCTAAATTTTTTTCAGCTTTACTGATATTTTTTAACGCAGCTTGTTGGAGAGACCAAGCCTCTTCCGCTCTACCTTGAAAATGATACTGCTCTGCTTTTAAATAGAGTTCTTCTGCAAAAGAAGCTTTTTTAAAAAATTTGCTCAAACAAACCACAACAGCTGATTCCAGGTGAGAAGGAATAGCCTTGAGCATGTAGAAAGTTAATTTTTCAAATTGCCGAGCACTTTTCTGAGCTACTTCAGCAGCATGGACATGCCACAGCCAATTTGCATGATTACCTTCGGCATGAGCTTGCAATGCCTGTGTATAATAAGCTACTGATGCTTCCATTTGTTTTATCGTTCTCTCACGTAAGGAATCATCATCTCTTTCACTTTTTTGAAAAGAGGCTTTTTCTAATTTTTCTAAATAGGTAGCAATTTTTACTAATTGTTCAGAACAATAGTGAGCCGTCCAAGCAAATCTGTGACAATAATTCCAACTCACTATATCTTGTGATTGGCATGCCTTTGCTGCTTTCAAATAATACTCTTCTGCAATCTCAGCTTCTTTTGAAGCTTTTCCCCAACGCTCTGCAATCGCAACGTTGAAATGTGTATTGCCGGCCTTAAAAAAATATTCTCTTGCAATAACAGAGTGAAAAACACTTCGTTTGATAGCCTCAGCAACTCTCTCATAATATGTTGCTTGGTCATTATCACCCCGAAAATATGCTTTTCTTGCTTCAAAATATTGATCAGCTGCAAATTCTATTTTTTTTATAGCGTCTTCCAAAGAAGATTGATTGTCTAAAGATTGAAAAGTTGATGCTGCTTGTAATAAGGAACGATTTATTTCCTCCATTGAAGAATCTTTTTTTACTGTATCTTGAAAGATGTCGTACCATCTTTCTTCTTCCATCTGCAGGCGTTGCAACGCCTTACCCCATAGGATATCCTCAGGGCATTTCGTTTGATCTTTTAAAATTTCTGAAGATCGATTACTTGGCACCTCTTGACTCGTTAGTTCTTCATCAGAATTTTCTGGTGAAACATAACCCATCTCGTTTTCTTTTACTGCTAGATCGCGTGCATCAGTAATACGAGCCTCACAAGACTCTACAGCAACATCTTCATCAACATGTTCAGAACGTCTCAAAAAATCACTTGATTCTCTTTCTTCTTTTTTAAGAGGGCTACTTTTTTCCATTGGAAGGGGAACAGCCGTAAGTGACATTGCTATTCCTACGAAAAAAAATAATTGATAAAGACTACGCAATATTTTTTTGCAACTGTTTTTCATGAAGATAGAGTAGGCGAAGCGTACTTGATTTGATGCACGAAGCCAATGATCAATTCTCTTCGTCCCTCATCAGATCACACAACCAGACTTCCCGCGCAGGGCTTTCAGGTGCGGTTCTTTTAGTTTGCTTCATGAATATTTCCAGGGTGTATAGATTAGTAATTTAATAACGGCATAATGCTGATGTTTTGCATTTCTGTAGCTTTCTTTTATTCCTGTGTTCTTAGGATGATACACCTGGCTTAAATTTTCTGCGAACTCTTACTGCTGCGCGGTAGCAGTATATTTATTAACATTTAATAGATCCCAAGGTGGTTGAGTTTTTGGAACAGATCTTGGCGGCGGTGTCTCAGGAGCAACAGCAGGGATATGTCTCTTCGTTTTCAACATCTTACCCCAATATGTGCGATCTGCCATCTGCTTTTTCACATCTTCGGAAATAACATCATGTCCATTACGCAACTCCCATCCTCCACCCAGCGAACGATAAGTAGCAACTATTCCTAATACGGTTTCTCCTTGTGCAATGACACAAGAATCTTCGACTGAGAGTTGCTGCTGTTCAGCCGTAAGAACGGTAGTGTAGTCAGTTTGGCCTTCTTTATAACGAACCATGGCTAGTCTTACTGACTCTTTAGAAGAGGTAACAGCTTGTTTCAAAAACTCCATGCTTTTTCGCCCATGATAATAAGCAGACAAACCATCTTCGACTTCCTTTTGAGCCTCGAGCACCGTATTTTGATAATCCAAAATAGCCTCTTGAAAAATCGCATCAGCTACGCGAACTTGATTCACTAAACGACCATAATTAAAAATTGGCATTGTTAATCCAGTCGCAGCACTAGCCATGGTATTTTGCCAATTAAAAATATTTGTTAGTTGCTGACTTCCGATCGTACTTCCTGTAGAGCCAAATGTTCCACTTAACGTAAATGCAGGCAGCAAATTAGTTACTTCAACCCCTATCAACGCTGATTTTGAAGCTGCTTTCAGCCCTGCCGAACGAACATCAGGACGACGCCTTAAAAGGTCTTTAGGAATACCAACTACCAATTCCGAAGGAATCATTGGAAGCTTTCCAGGTGGCAGTAAAGAATCAATCTGACTTGGCGGAAGTCCTAACAAAATCGCCAATGCATTTTTAGATTTTTGAATATTATTTTCGAGATTGGGAATACTCGATTCCGTTTTACTTAACTCTGTTTCTGCTTGCGTCACATCAAGCTGACTTGTCTGTCCTCCTTGAAAGCGAACTGTTGCAATACGAAGACTCTCTTGTTGAACAGCAACATTGGCTTTCACAATTTCCAATTCTTGACTATACATCCGAACGTGAATGTAGTTTTGAGCAACATCACCAATAAGAGTGACGAGAGCATTATCATAGGCTGTAACACTAGCGAGATAGTTAGCTTTATCAGACTCTATTTTTCGGCGATACTTTCCCCAAAAATCAATTTCCCATGAAGAGTTAAAGAAAAACTGATTGGATGTGTTAAAAGGATTAAAACTTGCATTAGAGAGCAATGTGTCAAGGGCTCCATTAACAAGCCCGCTTCCTCCGACATTTCCTAACTGCGGAACATAAGTAAAATTATAGCCTCCTGAAATTCCTTGTTTCTGAGGCAAAAGATTGCCTATCGATCGATTTAACAACGCTTGCTCTTCCAAAATTTTTACACCAGTAGATTGAAGGGTTGGATTATTTTCATAGGCTATCTCGATTAATTTTACCAACGTCGGATCGTTAAATTTTTTCCACCAAAAAATTTCTGATTCACCATAAGGCTTTGAAGAAACAGCTTTATGAGTAACCCAGTCTTGTTCTACTTTAGAAGGTGGCGTTTTATAATTGGGTCCGACCATACACGAACTCAAGAAAAAGAGCCATGGAATCAGTAGGACCAGAAGCAGCGTATTTTTTAGCACAAAATTTTTTGTCAGCAGAAAGTTTGAAGCAAAATTTCGCAGCGATTTCAAACCAAAATTCCACCTCCAACAAGAAAATAATGGACGTTAATAACCAAGGTATCAATAATCATCAGTAAACCATGGAAACAGATCGACATTTTAAGTCTTATACTCCAGGGCACTGGCCTCATGCAACTCCGGAAGAGTGGAACAGCTGGCAGTGGCAACAAAAAAACCGCATCACAAAGCTCGAAGAATTGGAACCTCATCTAAAAATCACACCGGAAGAAAAAGACGGGGTGCTTTTTTCGGCACATAAGTTGGAAATTGGGATTACACCTCACTATTTTAATCTCATCGATGTCAACAATCTTCATTGCCCCATCCGACGACAGGTCATTCCTCGCATTGAAGAGACACATACCCACCATTCTGAAATGGCTGATCCCTGCGGAGAAGATAGCCACATGCCGGTTCCAGGTCTTGTTCATCGTTATCCTGATCGTGTTAACTTTTTGATAACAGATCGCTGTGCCTCTTACTGCCGCTATTGCACACGCTCTCGCGTTGTGAGTGGTGTGGGAGATCAAGAGTTACACACTAATTTTGAAGAAGCTTTTTCTTACCTAGAACAGCATAAAGAGATACGCGACGTCTTACTTTCAGGAGGAGACCCTCTTCTTTTTTCTGATGATAAATTAGAAAAAATTTTATCTCGTCTGCGATCGATTCCTCATATTGAGTTTTTAAGAATTGGGAGCCGTGTTCCTTGTTTTCTTCCACAGCGCATCACTCCTGCACTCTGTAAAATGCTTCAACGCTATCACCCTCTTTGGATGAGCGTTCATTTCAATCATCCGCGTGAATTGACACTAGAAGTTCGCGATGCTCTAGCACTTTTGGCTAACCATGGTATTCCTCTTGGTAATCAGAGCGTACTCCTCGCTGGGGTGAATGACAGTATTCCAGTCATGAAAGAATTAATCCAAAAACTCCTTCGCTGCCGTGTTCGCCCCTACTATCTCTATCAATGTGATCTCATCAAGGGTTCTCGTCATTTGAGAACATCCGTTAAAAAAGGAATTGAAATTATCGAAGGCCTGCGTGGTCACACGACTGGTTATGGAATTCCTCAATTTGTTATTGATGCTCCTGGCGGTGGAGGAAAAGTTCCTATTAATCCTAATTACGTTCTTTCTGATGATGGAGAGAAGATGGTACTGCGGAATTACGAAGGTCGTGTCTTTGAATATTCTTAGTATCTGTTCACACAATCTTGTCAACTTAACATAAAAAAAGAAGATTTTACACGAATATTTCATCCCTCTCTACTGCGAAAGCCGGGTAGTACTATGGATGCTGCTTTAGACTTGAATTTTGATCAGGACAGTATGTTCTCATACAGC
>CAYYAN010000026.1:0-6655 GCA_964469825.1 uncultured Chthoniobacter sp.
TTTTCCATTCTCTTAACATTTCTCCAGCAAAATAAGTTAAGATCATATCTGCTCCAGCTCTTTTAATTGCTAAGAGAGATTCATCTCGAGCCGCTTGACGATCTAGCCATCCCAATTGAGCTGCAGCACAAATTTGAGCATATTCGCCAGAAACTTGATAGGCAGCAATAGGAAGAACTGTTTTTTCTCTCACAGCACGAATCACATCGAGGTAAGGACCAGCTGGCTTCACCATGAGCACATCGGCCCCCTCCTCTTCATCTAATTTCACTTCGCGCAGTGCTTCTCTCACATTTGCTGGATCCATTTGATAGGTTCGTTTATCAAGGTAAGCTTTTTTGGCACTACCAACAGCATCACGAAAAGGACCATAAAAAGCGGAAGCATATTTCGCAGAGTAAGCCATAATAGCAGTTTCTGTAAATGTAGCCTGATCTAACGCAGCCCGAATAGCTTTTACTCGACCATCCATCATATCAGAAGGAGCAACAATATCAGCACCTGCCTCTGCCTCTGTAACAGCCAATTGAGCTAAAAGTGCGACGGTTTCATCATTTTTAACATAACCATCTTCATTAATTAGCCCATCATGACCATGACTCGTATAAGGATCGAGAGCAACATCAGCAATGACGACTAATTCAGGAACGGCTGCTTTCAGTTCACGGATGGCTCGGTAGAGAATATTTTTTGAATCGAGAGCATGAATTCCATCAGCAGTTTTGTGAGAGGGATCAATACAGGGAAAAAGCGCTACAGCAGCAAGTCCTAAGTCGCAAAGAATTCGACACTCTTCAACTAGAGAAGAGAGCGTGTGCCTTATTATCCCTGGCATAGAATGAATTTCTTCGGGATTTCCACTTCCTCCATGAAAAAAAAGAGGCTGGATCAAATCTTCTTCATGCAATTTTGTCTCTTGTACGAGTGCACGAAGGTTGGCCAGAGTGCGATTGCGACGAGGACGATGGAGAAGAGGTAAAGAAGTTAAATAAGTCATTAAAAAAATTCTATTAACCTGGATATTCCATCACTCTCGTGATGAGAAAGCCGCGAAGGCAGGAACTAACGCAGCAGCCATCGGCCTTCTCAACTTTCGCAGTAAAGAGGAATGAGATACCCTGGTTAAAGAGATATGTTTATTCATAGAGTGGGAGGATATTGTTTATTCAATGGTATTTTATTCCACCGTCACACTCTTTGCGAGATTGCGTGGTTTATCTACATCACAGCCACGGGCAACGGCTACATGATAAGCGAAAAGTTGCAATGGAATGACTGATAAAATGGGAGTTAAGTAGTCAGGGGCTTTTGGAATTAAAATCAGATCATTGCAAATTTGTTCCAACTCCTCAGAGTGGCCTTCTGTTCCAATAGCAAGTACTGGACCACTACGAGCTCGGACTTCTTCAATGCTGCTTAAATTTTTGGTATAAACTCCATCATGAGGTGCAATAAAAACAGAGGGAGTTTCTTCGTTAACGAGTGCAATGATACCGTGTTTGAGTTCAGCGCTGGGATGGCCGCTTGCAGCAATATAACTAATCTCTTTAAGTTTGAGGGCGGCTTCAAGAGCGATGGGATAGTTAAATTGTCGTCCCATGAAAAGCATAACAGATGATTGGGCATAACGTTGAGCAATTTTCTCAATCGTTTTATCTAACTTTAGTGTGGCCGCAATTTTTTGAGGAAGAGCTTCCAATTCTTGAATAATTTGGCTTCCTTCTGTATTGGAAAGATTACGAATACGTCCAAGCAAGAGTGCAATGAGAGTTAAGACCGTTACCTGCGATGTAAAGCTCTTTGTTGCAGCTACGCCAATTTCAGGACCAGCATGCATGTAAACACCACCGTTGCTTTCGCGTGCAATCGTGCTAGCAACATTATTGCAAATTCCTAATGTGCGGTGTCCCTTTCGCTGACTTTCGCGCAAGGCTGCCAGCGTATCAGCTGTTTCCCCACTCTGACTCAAAGCAAAGACGAGTGTGTCTTTGGTCATTGGCAAATTACGATAACGAAATTCGCTAGCAAATTCACATTCTGTTGGAATTTGAGCCAATGATTCAATCAGATACTCTCCTACCATAGCAGCATGCATTGCTGTTCCGCAGCCTGTGAGGACAATCCGTTCAATGGAACGCAACTCTGCATTCGACATTTCTAGGCCGCCCAGCTTGGCTGTCGCTTCATCTATTGAAAGTCGCCCGCGCATTGCATCTTGAATAGTGCGTGTTTGCTCAAAAATTTCTTTGAGCATGTAATGAGGATAGTCTCCCTTATCGCTATCTTGAAGATTGTCCTCCACTGTTGTCACATTATAGTGAGCTCCATTTCCTTCGAGTGTAGAAATAGTAAATCTTTCTGCAGTGAGCGAAACAATTTCATTGTCTTTGAGATAAACGACATTTTTTGTATAAGCAACAATGGCACTTGCATCACTTGCTAAAAAATTTTCTCCTTCCCCAATACCTAAAACTAAGGGGCTTCCACGTCGTGCTCCAATAATCAAATCAGGAAGATCTGCATGCATGAGAGCAAGGCCATAGGTCCCTTTAACTAATTGCAAAGCAGCTCGCACTGCAGCAACAAAACTTTTTTCATTTTTTTCAGGACTAAGATCAAATGTATCACCAATTAAATGAGCTAGCACTTCTGTATCTGTTTCTGTGTGAAAAATATGGCCCTTTTCTTTTAACTGAGCTCGAAGCGTTGCATAGTTTTCAATGACACCATTATGAACCAGTGCTAATTTTCCAGAAGCATCCAAGTGAGGATGCGCATTTACTTCTGTTACCTTCCCATGAGTTGCCCAACGAGTATGACTGATGCCGATATGTCCAGCGAGCGGCTTTTCTCTTATAAGCTTGCGTAAATGATCAATACGACCTAACGATTTGCGAAGTGAAAGTTTTCTATTTTCAATGGTTGCTATTCCAGCAGAGTCATAACCACGATATTCCAATCGGCTTAATCCTTCTAAAAGAACCGGCACCGCTTCCTTTGGTCCAACATATCCAACAATTCCACACATAAGAGTATGATACTGACAAATGAATTTAAATACGTCAAGATTTGCTGCTCTAAGAGCGCTCATTTTAAATTTGTATGGAGCAACTAAAAACCATTCTTTCGCCACAATCACGAACTGCTGCCATTATCATGGGAGGTGGGGCTGGCACACGCCTTTCCCCTCTAACTCGAGAGCGAGCTAAGCCTGCCGTTCCAATTGGTGGAAAATATCGTTTGGTTGACATTCCTATTAGTCACTGCCTCAACTCTGGTATTCATAGCATTTACGTTTTAACACAATTTAATAGTCGCTCCCTTCATCGTCATATCAACGAAACATACAAGTTTGATTCTTTTCAACGCAGTTTTGTTGAAATTTTAGCTGCTCAACAAACGCCTGATGGATCTCATTGGTACCAGGGAACAGCTGATGCCGTACGGCAAAATCTTCGTACGTTTTTAGAACATGATTATGATTACTTCATTATTCTAAGCGGCGATCAACTTTATCGTATGGATTATCAAGCCATCTTGCATCAGCATCAAGAGAGTGGCGCTGATCTTACGATTTCCTGCATTCCTGTGAACCATGCAGCAGCACCAGGCTTTGGCATTATGGAGACAGATCCTTCCATGCGTATTACTCGCTTTGTGGAAAAGCCCAAAGAGTTGTCAACCTTGGCAGAATTAAAAATTAAGCCATTCCTGTTAGCACAACTAGGAGAGAAAGCTGATGAAACGCTCTACTTAGCCTCAATGGGAATTTATGTTTTTAATAGGAAAGTCCTTCTTGATTGTCTTAACAATCAATTTCCTGATTTTGGAAAGAATATTATTCCAGCAGCAATCACCACACATAATGTACGAGCCTTTATTTTTCGTGGCTATTGGGAAGACATAGGAACGATTCGCGCTTTTTTTGATGCTAACCTTCAACTCACAGATCCTTCTCCCTCGTACAGCTTTTATGCACCAGGAGCTCCAATCTACACACACTCACATTTTTTACCCGCTAGCATTATCGAGGAGGCAAGCATCTACCGTGCGATCATTTCTGATGGATGTATGATTCATGCTGCTCATATTGAGCGTTCCGTTATTGGAATTCGAAGTATTATTCGTCCTGGAACTGTTCTCAAAAATACTATCATGATGGGAGCTGATTTTTATGAATCAGAGTGCCAAGAAACATCAGAAAAACACTATCCTCTTGGTATCGGTTCTCATTGTCATATTCAAAATGCCATCATTGATAAAAATGCAAGAATTGGAAATAATATAACAATCACCCCTCAAGATAGAGAAAAAGACTTCAAAGGTCCTGGTTATGAGGTTCGCGATGGGATTGTTATTATTTTAAAAAATGCCATTATTCCTTCAGGAACGGTGATTTAATTATAAGGATGGAAGAAATAAAGATAAAACTAAATTTAGCTTTTAGCTTTTCTATTTTTTAAATTATCTTCTCAACATTCTGATGACATTTTTCAAAAATTTCCTTTATCCCTTTCATCGCTTCTATCTTTGTGAATCTCTTTTTTGCTAAATAATTTCATGAAATACCTTACCATCATCTTCCTGTTTCTTATTTCTCTCCTACTCTCAAGCTGTCTTTACGATAATGCGCCAAGTCAACCTGCTGCTCAAATTAATACAGCCCTCGTAGGTATTTGGACGGTTCAAGATAAAAACGGAAAAGTTTTTGAAGCCACAGTCACTCCCGAAAGCAATCTTCTCTATCATGTTAGTTGTTGTGATAAAGATAAGAATGAAAAAAATCCTTGGCAGTTTGAAGGATGGATCTCACGTGTTGATGAACTCAAAATCCTCACACTCTGCTCTCTCTCTTCAGACTCTCGCTATCATGGAAAATATCTTTTCTTCCATTATGAAGTTGTTGCTCCAGGAAAAAATCCGATCGACAATGTCGCCCCTAGAAGAATACGCCTTACTCAGCTTTTACTTGATCAATCAGCTCGCCATCTTGATCCCAAGAGGCTTCGTCAAGCTATTCGTGAACAGTTAAAGCAAGAGACTCTTCTTCCTTCTGAAGGTTCTGTTGTCTGGACAAAAGTTGGAAGCGTTACTTGGAAAGGAAGAAATTAGAAAAAAGCTCTAATGGCCTCCACCATTCGCCGAACCTCCTGGTCTCGCACGCCAAAGGATAGTTTGATCGCTAATAGCTTGTTCTGAAACAATAATAATAAATTTTGACAAAGCTGAAAGGTGTGGACTTGACATTAAAATAGAAGAAGTTCCTGCTGTTACAACACGCCAGATCAGTGAATTTACTCCTGAGTTCCTTGGCGATGCCGAGAGCCATTCCACAAGACTCATTCCTGCAAGAGCTCTCTTTAGTTCATTTTCAGTAAAAGCCTTTAATTTTCCAACAGTGAGTTGTTTTGCAGGATCAGTATCATTAAAAGCAGCATCAAAATTTTTAAGAATTGTTACAATTTGTACAGGATCGAGAACTGACTCTTTTTCTAAAAAGTTTTTAAGCGTTATCTTAGCTGTTGCAATTCCTCTCTGAATTGATCCAGCTTCATCAGCAAGGGGGTTGCGAATAGTAGAGGTTATTAAATAAGGATTAAATGAGATGATAGAAGAACTATCTGCCTTGATGACTTTTTGAGCCTCTAGGGAGTCCAACGGGATTTTTAGTAGCTCTTCAATGGAGTGATGTTCTGCAATAAAATAGCTACTTGGGTTATTATAAGTAGTTTTTTCTTGTGCAATGAATTCTCTTATCTCTTGGAGACGGATAGGAGTTTCTGCTTCAATATTAGGAGCAAATTGATTGTCAAATCGTTGAAGGCCGTGACTCCCAAAATCTCTAAAGAGATCCAACCTGATTAAATGAATACCATTTATATAAAATTGTCGATTGGCATCCACTGGAAATGGCGATGGTATTTGAGTTAGAACAATTTTAGAGTGAAGAGCTGTTATTGCTTCTTCATCATGACCTTTTATAGTTTCAAGTTGAGAGAGAAAGTCTAACCCAAATGCCTCTCTTGTATCAGAAGGTTGAAGATCAGTAACATCCAGCAAGAAAGAAAGATCAGTAAGCATTTGAGCTTTTGAAGTCTTTCTCTGTTCTAAGGTAGAATCCAATTCACTACTTTGTGACGCGCCCATCATCGAGCTTATGCTCAAGTCTTTCTTAGAGTTAAGTAAATTTGCTTTGATTAGAGGAACTGTTCTTAACTCAACAGTACAAGCATCTGCAATCTTATCATAAGCGAAAGCAGTTTGTTCTAAAACAGAGGCAAGCTCACTAAATTTGTCCGCTTGTTTATTTAAATTTTTTTGATTTTCGACTGTTGCAAATGGAATTTGTTTTCTTCCGTTTTCTGCATCAACTCTCAACTTTTGAGCTTTTTCAAAAAGCTTGGCAGCACTTTTTGCGGCAACAGCTTCTGCTTCTTGATCTGATATTATTTGAGCAAATTGGAGTTCTGCATAATTTTGTTGGCAGAATTCTTGGAGTTCTTGAATAAGCTAATGAGAAGAAAATTTATTTTTCTGTGGTAAGTCGTCATTAGCTATTGCGTTGAGCGAATCAGGAACTTTTCCTAATTGAAGTGTAGCCTCCTCTATTTTTTTCTCTGCTCCTTCTGAAAAAACTACAGTTGCAATATTATTT
>CAYYAN010000026.1:6665-11484 GCA_964469825.1 uncultured Chthoniobacter sp.
GCAACGAATGTGAGATCTTCTGTTGAAGCTAGTTCAGGATTATCACCAAGAAAATCAAAAGCACGTTGTTTTAGTTCTAGAGCTTTAAAAATTCTAGCTTCAGATGATGAAGGATCTAACCTGGACATTTGATCCTCTATAGAAGCCTCGTTACGAATAAAACGTTTTTCAAGAAGTCTGGCACAGCGAAATTCTTGGAGACGTGAAGATTCTTTCATGTATTTAAAAGAAAGTACGTTTAGAGCAGTCTCTTTATCAGCATTTATTTTTTGAAGAATACTCTTTTGTTGATAAGAAGGCATCATGAGTCCTGATGGCAATCCTTGAGCTATAACTTGCTCTGGAGTTAGTTGTGCTCTACTTTCAACATTTGCAATTTTTTGTTTTGCTTCATTAATGATTAATTTTTTTTGAGTAGTATACTCTTGCTTGAGTAACGAGATTTGTTGATTAAGATCTGCTATTTTTTTATTTTTACCAATAATAGAATGGAGAGATTGAGAATCGAGCCTTTGTCCAGTAACGATCTGGATATCATGATCTGTAAGTTGAGTGGTAGTTTTTGTAAATCCGTCGAAGCTATCTCCACCATCTTCTATTCCACGTCGCCATGAATTTCCTTCTGATGGATGTGACTGAATAATTCTAGGAGAAAGGTCAGCAGCTCCTTTCACTTCAGCATTGGGAGGATAACTAGGAATACTAGAATATAAAGATCCATCTTGTTTTATTGATGACATGTTAAAACTGTTTATAGGTTTTTCGTTAGAAAGCTGATAACCTCTAGTTTCATTTATACTAGCACTTTGAATCTCTTCTGCTTCTTGGTTCCTAAGCTCTTGTTCTCTTGTCGTGTAACTATTTTCCTCCCCTTCTTCACTAAAATCGAAGAAAGAAGGTCGTCGTCTTAATCCTGTTCTTCTGCTTCCACTCACTGCTAAGAGGGGAGTTGCTGTTAGTGCTAATAAGAATGATAAGATGAAGATGAATGAATTTTTAACTTTCACCGAGGGGAAAAATCTAGCGGTTTAAAAGATACAAGATCGAATGATTAACAGAAAAAGCAGCAAAATATTATTAAGACTTTGCTTTTTGTACCCACTTAATAAAAGCGTCAGGACCACCCTGAAGGTAGTTGGAGCTCTTGAGCTTCTTTCCTTCTGTATTCAGTAAGATCAATGTTGGATACCCTTCTATTTTAAATTCTGTTTGTAGAGCATTATTTTGTTTTTTAAGAGCATCCGATTGATCTGATAGTTTTTTTCCTTGAGGAAAATCAACTAGTACTAAAACTAAATTTTTTTCCGCATAGTCTTGAAATGCTTTTTGAGAGAAGATTTCTTGATCTAGTTTGATACACCAGGGACACCAATTACTTCCCGTAAAATCAAGGAGAACTAATTTATTTTCTTTTGAAGCTTTTTTGAGTGCTGCCTGATAATCAGTCATCCAGAGATCATCAGCACGAAGAGAAACTGAAAGGAGTAGAACTGTGACAAAAAAAGCAACGAGACTTAGTTTAGTTTTCATAGCACTGTTCTAAATGTTGAAAAATAAAATAGCAATAAGAGACTCAACTTTCTTGATCTTCGTTCGAAGAAGAAGAATGAATACTGCGAGTTGCAATCACTTTAGCCCGTGCTTGCTTAATACCTGAAGTTTCTTTTTTAACTAAGGTAGGGCTAAAAAGCGTAATCGCACTTATGCCCCAACTCATGAAGTTAATCAGAACGGCTCCCCAAAACGCCGTCGAAAAATGATCAACTTGAAAAGCCGGAAAAACTTTAGAAACCAGATAAAGCAACGCTGTATTTAGGAAAAAATTAAAAAAACCAATTTTCTCTACAAAAAGTTTTACTTGCGTTGTGATGATGAATGTATAGCAAGCTCCACCCAAAAAACCAAATAGTAGAGCAGCTTTGAGCAATGTTGTTAGCGAATCATAGATAAATCCATTCTTTAGTAATACTGCTCCAAACATGGCAACAGAGAGAACTAGGCTGCGTCGAAAAAAATTCAACCATCCTACTTGATAGGAAGGAGATATTAATTTGTGAAAAATCATTATCCTAAAAATGTGAATGAAAATGAGAAAGTCAGGAAATCTCTTTAGAAATTTTTTCGTAAACAGCCTGCGCAAATTTGATGCGAGCGTGCCATTTATAATTAGCTGGAATAATCACCCAAGGAGCAATTTTTGTAGAAGTTTTTTGAAACATCACTTCTGCTGCCTCATTATGTTCTTTCCACTTCCGACGATTGCGCCAATCTTCTTCATTGATCTTCCAATGTTTAAGCGGTTCTGCTTGGCGTTTTTTAAAACGACGAAGTTGTTCTTGTTTAGTGATCATCATGAAAATTTTAATAAGGATCACACCACTATCACAAAGCGTTCTCTCAAAATCATTGATCTCTTGGTATGCCTGCTTCCACTCTTTGGGCGTTGCAAATTTTTCAACACGCTCAACTAAAACACGCCCATACCAAGAACGATCAAAAATAGATAGGTTACCGTGAGGTGGAAGCTTATTCCAAAAGCGCCAAAGATAATGATGCGCGAATTCTTCCGTTGTTGGTTTTACAATGGAGTAGACTCGAACTAAACGAGGATCAAGTGGCTCTGTCACGCGTTTAATAGCCCCCCCTTTTCCTGCAGCATCAGGCCCTTCTACAACAATAATCACCGAGCGCTTGCTCTCCTTGAGTTTCATTTGCAGCTGTAGCAAATTGAGCTGATACTTTTCCAATTCTTGCAAATAAGTTTCTTTGCTAATGGAACAATTTTGATTGAGATCATCAAGTCTGATGAGTTTCTTCGACATAGATGTATTATGTTTTATCGGTTAGAATAAGATTTGAAAAGAGCTTTTGAGAATATCATATGCGAAAATGCCGATTAGCGATCAGGATCATTTTTTTTCTCATAAAAAAATAACGGCGCTGCTGAGACGACTGTTGATAGAATGCTTCTGCGAGTGCTGGTAATTTTTCTAAAACTAAAAATTTCCAGTAGGATAAGATAGCTGCCGTAGAAACATTCTTGGAAGCCTCTTTTCCCTGTTTAACCAGCTGCTTTCGAAAGGCTAAATCTTCTTTGAGGCGAATAAGATGCGTTATCGCTTCAGCAGGAGAACGTGCTTGCAGATAATTTTTGCCCATTTCCCCTTCCGCAGCATAACCACTCTCTTTGCCACCCACAAAGGGAACCCCTGCATGCCAAGCATTGTAAAGTTTAGTAGCTGGTTTATGAAAATGTTGTGAACGTGCATCATTGCGAAGTGCGATAATCACGTCAGCATTACGATAATCATGCCAAGATTCTATAGAAGGCAACTCAACATAGAGCCCAACACGACGACGTACTTGTTGAAGCCATTCAAAAGAAAATATATCTTGATGACATTGATAAAATTGTCCAACAAAATAGGCATTTTCAAAAAGATCTCCTCGAGCCTTATCACGGGGTAGAAGATGAGGTTGAGGCCAATGAGGTACAAAGAGAGAGTCCGGCAGATAACGAGCGCGGTTTTTATTTTGAACGAGATGGAAATGAGCAGAGGGATGAACTAAGTGCTGAGTAACAATATCAACAAAAAAAACTTCTCGAGGAACAACTTTTTTCCATTGACCAAAAAATTCTAACGACGAGTTCAGCGCTATCACAATTCCTTGCGATGGCATTTCAGTAGCTAGATCGCAAGGAACTCCTGCTTCTTTTAAAAGAAGCCATGTCTGATAAATCCAACTTTGAGCAGAAAGAACAGGAGGGATAATCTTCTCAGCAGGAAAAGGAGCTTTTTCTTTCCATGCTTGTTCCCATATCGAATGAGGCAAACAATTTTTTGGAAGATAAAAAGTAATTTTCGAACACATCAAAAATAGGGGTCAGGCTTCAAATTTCAAATTTTTGCTTTTTTGCAAAATTAAGTAATTCTATTGGCAATTCCTTTTTTAGTTTTTTAATATTACTATTTTTTAATCGATAACTTACATTAGCATCACTTTTCATCTTGAGATGCTCTGCTAACCAGTTATTAGAAACAATCGTCTTTCCCCTTAGAAGCAGAGCAACAAAGACCTTTCTCGGATCAGAACCATTTAGCTTGATTAAATCTTTTTCAGTCAGGTTTGCTTTGCCTAGTGCTTCCTGAAGTAATAGTTTCGCCTGTTGCAGATCATGTGTTTTGTATGCAGCAGCAGATTGATAAACCCGTGATCGATTTTTGTTAAAAAGTTCTTCTTTTGTTGAAAATAATTTTTTTAAAAATGCTTGCGTGCCCCAATACCAACCTCTGCTGAGATGACTACAGCGTTGATCAAGTTCTTCTGTCTTCAATGGAACGCCACATTCATCGGCTTCTAATTCGATAATCTTTCGATTAAGCCGATCCACCATTGTTTGACGTCCTATGGGAGTGTCTGAAAGATGGAAAGTTTGAAAACCTTCATCGCAAAACATCCATTCTGCTCGTTTACTTGGCAATAATGCATAGCCTTCTACCAAGCTGCTCCAAGCATAATTTAGGATACTCTGCTTCTTATTTGATTTTATTAAGCCAGCACGTACAGGATTTAAGTGAATATAATCCAATAAAGTTTCATAGTAATAAGAATTGTCACCTTCTACTAAAATGGCTTTATAACGATCTCCAAAAAGACGTCCCCACCCTTTGTGCCTCACATTAAATCGCCTTGTATAGGTATTTTGAAGCCACTTCATTCCTTCAACTAGATTGGCTTCTGGAGTTTGAATAAAAAGATGATAATGATTTCGCATCAAAACCCAAGCATGCACTTTCCATCCTGTCATTTTGCATGC
>CAYYAN010000027.1:0-932 GCA_964469825.1 uncultured Chthoniobacter sp.
ACTCCAGCAATAAACAAAATTCTTAATAAGAGAGCAATTAACAATCCAATTTTTCGAGCTCGTTGCCGCAAATGAAAAGGAAGAGGCTCTACAATTAAGGAAATCACAAGAATGTTGTCGATTCCTAAAATCAATTCTAATCCGACTAAAACACTCAACAAGATAAGTGATTGCCAATTTAAAAAATCTAACATCATGAGGGAAGTTTAGTTGAGAAAAAAAACGACACCAGCAAAAATCCTGATGCAATCCAAAAAGAAGTTAGGGCGTAATGAGGACTATGAAGATTCAGCACAAGAAAAGTCCCCGCCATCACTGGTCCAATACAACGAGCCAAGGAACCAACGGACTGATAAAACCCAAAGGCTGCTCCTTGCCATTCTTCCTTCGCACTTTTTGAAACAACAGTAGGAAGAACGGGTGTGAGGAGACTATCACCAATAGCTAAAATAGCACAACAGCTAATAGCCATGATTGTATTCCACATTAGAGGCATCATAAAAGCAGCTCCAACCAACAAAAGCGCACCAGTAATAGCAATTCCCCGATGGCTAAATTTTTTTGCTAAAAGTCCAAACAACCCTCCTTCGAGAACAATCGCAATGACTCCAAACATCGTATAAACATAGCCCACTTGAAGCTCATTAATTCCATAGCGATGATAGAAAAAAAGAGCAAGTAGCGTCATCATCATTGAAAAGCCAACAACAAAACAAAAAAAAGTAGAAAGCGCTGGAAGGTATTTTTTCCTGTCAACATGTTCCAAAATTTTCCAAAGAGATGGATGTTCTGCTCGCCTGATTTTCTTTTCTTTTAATGGCTCTGGAAGAATAGCAATGATTAAAAGAACATTAAGAGCGGCTAAGCAAGCACCTATTAACATGGGAGAAGCGGGGGGGGGGGGGGGGGGGGGGGGGGGGGGGGGGGGGGGG
>CAYYAN010000027.1:942-6471 GCA_964469825.1 uncultured Chthoniobacter sp.
GCGCCCCCCCACGAATGAGCACTCCACCCCCATAATGCTGGTCCAAAACTAAATCCTAAACCGTAAGCAGCTCCTATTTTCCCCATCATACCCGCACGCTCTTCAGGCGTCGTAAGGTCAGTTACTGAAGCCTGAATGACACTCATGTTTCCTCCAGCAGCTCCATCTAGAGCCCTTCCCAAAAGCACAATCAACATCGATCGCCCCACCCCAATAATTAAATAACCAACAGCAGTTCCCAACATACTAATTACCAAAACAGGTTTACGCCCGATACGGTCAGAAAGATATCCCCAAAAAGGCAACATGATTAATTGAGCCAAAGAAAAAATCCCCATCACCCATCCGATCTGCCACGCAGGAGCTCCCAAGCTTTCGGCATAGCGAGGTAAAATCGGCATGACAATTCCAAAACCAAGCATGTCGATAAAGATCGCAAAAAGAAGCGTTCCGAGTTGAAGTTGCTTTTTAGTCATTATAAAAATAAGAATAACAAAAAAACTGTCACCTGCAACCTATAGCCTAAATTCTATGAGCTCTTCAAAAAACCCAACCATCACGACCACAGCTGGCTCCCCTCTTGCCACTAACCAACACAGCCTCACAGCGGGTCCGCGCGGTCCGCTATTGATGACCGACTATCAGCTTATTGAAAAACTTGCTCATCAAAATCGTGAACGTATTCCTGAGAGAACAGTTCATGCCAAAGGCTCTGGCGCTTATGGCAGATTAACGGTCACGAGTGACATTTCAAAATACACGCGCGCTCAGGCGCTTCAACCAAACACCAAAACAGAATGCCTCGTTCGTTTTTCCACTGTGGCTGGTGAGCTCGGCGCTGCTGACGCTGAGCGCGACGTACGCGGTTTTGCAATCAAGTTTTATACAAAGGAAGGCAACTGGGATCTCGTTGGCAACAATACGCCTGTTTTTTTCGTGCGCGATCCATACAAATTTCCTGACTTTATCCACACACAAAAACGTCATCCGAAAACACACCTCCGTAGCACCACTGCAATGTGGGATTTTTGGTCCCTCTCACCGGAGAGCCTCCATCAAGTGACGATTTTATTTTCAGATCGTGGCATCCCTCTCAACTTCCGTCATATGAATGGCTATGGAAGCCATACCTACAGCCTTATCAATAAAGAAGGAAAGCGCCACTGGGTGAAATTTCATTTCAAGACTCAGCAAGGCATTAAGTTTATGACGAATGCTGAATCAGAACAATTGATTGGTCGGGATCGCGAAAGCCATCAACGTGATCTTTTCGAAGCAATCGAAGAAAAACTTTTTCCTCGCTGGAAAATGCAAATTCAAGTCATGACTGAAGAACAAGCAAACAGCTGTTCATTCAATCCTTTCGATCTCACCAAGGTCTGGCCTCACAAGGATTATCCGCTCATTGATGTCGGCATCTTAGAATTAAACCGCAATCCTGAAAACTATTTTGCAGAGATTGAACAAGCAGCTTTTTCTCCATCTAATATTGTTCCTGGCATCAGCTTCTCGCCTGATAAAATGCTTCAAGCGCGCGTCTTTAGTTACGCTGATGCTCATCGCCATCGTCTTGGCACGCATTATGAAATGCTTCCGGTCAATCGCCCTCGCTGTCCGATGGCCACATATCACCACGATGGCGCCATGCGTTTTGATGAACCAACGATGGGAAATGCCTATTATGAACCGAATAGTTTTGGCGGACCAAAAGAAAATCCAAGCGTTGCAGAACCACCTTTGGATCTAGGTTGCGTTGCAGCTGATCGTTTTGATGGAAATAGCGACAACGACAATTTTACACAACCTGGAAATTTGTTTCGACTGATGCCACCTGATGCTCAAGAACGCCTCTTCTCCAACATTGCTGCAGCTATGAAAGATGTACCAAGCGAAATTCAAGAGCGACAGTGTCAACTTTTTGATCAAGCCGATCTAGCTTATGGCAGCGGTGTGAGGAAGTTGCTTCGCAGCAGTTTGAGTACTGCAGTTTGAATTTGAGTTATCTAGGCTTCACTGTAGAATTTTTACAAACCTTATCTACCATTATGTTAAAAAAAACTTCTCTCATTGCCCTGCTCCTTTCTTTATTTGCTTTGTTGGCAACTACCACAAGCCATGCTGCAAGCGCTCATAAATTAGAAAAAGAAGGCCGTAAAGCTTTAGAAGAACTCTACAAGAAAAATCCAAAAGCACGGATTGTTGGAGATCAAGCTGTTGGTGTTTTAGTTTTTCCTGGCGTTTACAAAGCTGGTTTTATGTTTGGCGGCCAACGTGGCGATGGTGTCTTGTTTACAGGGGACACTGTTGCTGGTTACTACAACACCACGGCACTCTCCTGGGGTTTACAGGCAGGTCTACAAAAGTTTGGTTACGCTCTCTTTTTCATGAACACGAAAGCTCTCAATTACCTTCATAAGAGCGATGGATTTGAGTTAGGTGGTGCTCCCAACTTGACTGTAGTTGACATGGGCGTTGCTGCTGGTCTCTCAACGACAACTTTACAAAAAGATATTTATGCTTTCTTTTTTAATCAAAAAGGCTTGATGGCTGGTATTACCCTACAAGGAACTAAAATCACTCCCTATACACCGAGTGAGTAGCATTATATTTATAATGCACTGGACCGCCCCAGACTCGAACCGGGAACCAATTGATTAAGAGTCAACTGCTCTACCATTGAGCTACCGATCCAAAATTTTCCATTTTGTGCAAAAAGGAGGAGCTACTATAGCACTTCTTCGCATGCCGTACCAAGAAAAAATTTTCTCCTCAAAGAATATCAACTCTGTTTAAATGAGACTTTCTCATGATCGGCATTAACCGCCAGCCTTTTCTTCGATTCTTTGGCACGCTCTCGATTGCCGTAGCACTCTTTTCACTATGCGGAGGACACTGGGCTCTGCTTCAGAATTACTCTTCGCAAGACTCTTTTTCTTTAGCAGTAGAAAAAACATTCAATGGTAAACACCCCTGCTCCCTTTGTAAAAAAATTGAACAAGCTAAACAGCACGAAAAGAAAAATAATTTTGTGAATGAAACTTTCAAAAAGAAAGAAGGCATTTTAGAAAAACCTTTTTCTTTCTTAAAAATTTTTCCAAAAAGTTTTAGCTATGCTTGCAAAAGCAGGCTCCATGCAGAACCTCAAGCCATCGAGCCGCTTCTTCCGCCGCCGCGTATTGCATCTTAGACATTTCCGTGACCACGGGAATGAACTCGGATATTCACGACAATTCTACTGCTGCTGCAATGAATGACGATGAATATTCCGGTTCAAAAGAACGTCAGCTGATCATTGATGACGCACTTTCGTAGAAGTTAAAAATACCAACTTCTACTTCCTACATCCTCACCTACTCGAGGCTTCTCAAACATAGCAAAAATGTTTGCTCCTGCCTTGATATACCATGAGCGTGCGAGTTTTAGGTTTTTTACGCTGAAATGTTTTTCTCTAGCAAGGCAGAGGATCGCAGCGCTATGCAGGCATAACACAAGATCCGATAACGATGCTAGAGAGAAACAGAGCAAGTAATAAAACCTAAAAATCAAACGCGAGTGGTATGTACCATGAGCGTGCGAGTTTTAGGTTTTTTACGCTGAAATGTTTTTCTCTAGCCCGGATATCCGGGCTAGCAAAGGCAGAGGATCGCAGCGCTATGCAGGCATAACGCAAGATCCGATAACAGTACTAGAGAGAAACAGAGCAAGTAATAAAACCTAAAAATCAAACGCGAGTGGTATAGCTATTCCATCTCAATATTTTTATGAAATTTTTTATTCTCTTTTTGTTAACCCTCACTTTGAACCTCCATACTGCTGAAGAAATCAATCCAACACTTTTTGACGACTCTCCTACATCAATCAATAATGACGAAACCTCATTAACCCGGATATCCGGGTTAACTCCTGACAACGATCAAGAAAAGGATCCCTCTCAAAAAGAAAGTCGCTACGTTGTTGTCTCACAAAAAAAGTTTTCACCTTTGATGATGCTTTTTCCCACATCAAAAGGAGACAAGAAAGATATAAAAGAACAACCGCTACAAGATCGAAACCATGCAGAACAACAACGAAGAATTGATGACAGCTCGAATTCCTCCGCTGTAATCGTTCGCAGCCCTTATCCAGCAACTATCGCAGAAAAAAGAAACAGCTCTTCATCTCAACTCACTTCAGTAGAATCAACTTCACTACTTTTTAAAACGCTAATCTATTGTCCTGGTTGCAGGCAATGGCACAGCGCTGCTAATATTTCTAAACAACAACTGCCACAAATTCTTTTTATTAAAAATCAAGAAACAAATTTCTGGCATCCAGTTTGTCGTCAAGATGAACAACCTACGACTTCCTTATTTCAAAGAACCCTCTTGCTTTTTACAACTCAATCTCTTTTAAGAGCATCAATAGAAAAGATAAGTTTTCAACTCCTGATTGATCGCTATGGCGAAGAAGTACTTTATCACTCCAATCCAACCACTGGAGAATTACAAAAAAGTTCTTTTCAAGATCCTATCAATACATTACCGGTTCTTTCTCACTGGGCCTTGATCTTATTGCAATCTCGTTCTTTTATGCCCAATCTCCTTATCCATTCCCTGTTAATAAGTTCATTAACAGAGGCGCAAAACCCTTTAAAAACAACTCCTCCAGTCGAACAAAATGAAAAAACTCCTCTCTTGAAAAAAGAGAGTGTTCCAACAACCTATTCTTCAACTTTTGTTGAAAAATAGACCCTCTACTTGTAATGTTCTAATACTTTTGTAATCTATCATAACTTCATGGCAACGCGGAAACTCTTAAAAATTTTTCATAACTTTCTGGGAACTCAGAAAGATTCTCCCATCAAGGAACAGCAGATCAATTTAGAAAAGACTCCCGTTTCTTCTAAAAAGAAAAAGCTGCATTCTCAAATGACTTCAAAATCTCCACAGAGTCCACAAGAGATACAGACGCTTGTGAAAGATCTCGAAAAAAAAATTGGCTACCATTTTAAAAACCCTCAACTTTTAGTTGAAGCCCTTACTCATTCCAGTATTGCCCTCGATCGAACACAGCATCCTTTCGATAATGAGCGGTTGGAATTTTTAGGAGATGCGGTACTACAACTTGTTATTACCTCACATCTCTTTGAAATTTTCCCTGAATTTGAAGAAGGACCACTAACAAAAATTCGTACACGTCTTGTTTCTCGTACAGCATTAAAATCCTACGCTTCTCGATTAGAACTTGGAAAATACCTCATCATGGGACGAGGTGAAGAAACCAGTGGTGGACGGGAACGCTCTTCGATTCTTGGAGATTCTTTTGAGGCGCTTATTGGAGCAATCTATTTAGATAGCGACTTTGCAAGAGCGCGCAAATTTATTTTACAAGAAGCAGCAGAACATTTGCATAGAGTGGCCCTAGAACCTGAAGAGATCAACCCAAAAGGTCGTCTCCAAGAGCTACTCCAATCAAAAACTCCCTCTGCTCCGTGCTATGAACACTTGGAAGAACGAGGAAAAGCCCATCTAAAATATTTTCGTTGCCGCG
>CAYYAN010000027.1:6481-11443 GCA_964469825.1 uncultured Chthoniobacter sp.
TGGGAAGGCCAAGAACTTGGTATTGGAGAAGGACGTAGCAAGAAAGAAGCGGAAGTTGCAGCAGCTATTCAAGCATTGAAGACATTGCAATAAAAAGAAAGATGCGATAGTTATACCATTTACGTGTAAGTTTGAGGTTTTTTGGGTCGAAATTATTGCCTCTGGCTGCGTTGTCCTCGCTTACGTTGTGAGTAGATAGCGTCTTACTCGGAACGCCTTGCCAGAGAGAATAATTTCTGCGTATAAAATTCTTAAAAATCATTCGTGAAAGGTATATTTTCCTGTAATCTGTAACCTCTAAATAAGCCCTTGTCCCCGCGAAGGCGGGGATGTAACCTTTTTCCCATGCTTCCTATCATCGCTCTTCTTTTCGGGTTTGCCATTACCGTTAAACATCTCATTGCGCTCGCAGCACCTGAGTCACTCAAAGCTTTTGCACAACGTTTTCCGCGTTCTCGCTTTTGGGGAAAGCTGCTATTTTCAATTGCTATTCTTTGGGCATTTTCACTAACAGTGACGACTGATCTTGGAGAGTTTAGCTCTCTCCGAAACTCAATCCTCGGCGGCATTGTTATCGGTGGAGGACTATTTGGATGGCTTGTTCCTGATTTTTTAGCAGTTCGCTCACTTGGATTTATTGCTCTCCTCGCTGCACGCCCCATGCTAGAGCTCACTTTTTTGCAACAAGGTGCTCTTGCTTTTCTCCTCTCGCTCTTAGCCTATATCTGGGTGATTATCGGACTCTTTGCAGTCGGCATGCCCTACCTACTCCGCAACTTCATTACTTTTATTACAGCCCCAAGCCGCACAGCTATCTGGCGTGCGCTTTCATGGGCAGGCTTACTTTATGGTCTTGCACTCTTCCTCCTTGGTGCTTGGCAGCTTTTGAGTTAACACGAATATTTCATCCCTGTAAGGAAATCAGAGATAAATCAGTTATTGATAAATGTTTCTCTACAGATATTAGAGCATTTTAAATAAAATTGTAGCCGATGCAAAAAAATGCCAGGAACGAGAAGCGCAGACCCGCAGTATATTCTGATACTCGAGGACGCAAGCACCGAAGTGACACCGCAGTGTGCGGCTACAGATTTATTTAAAATGCTCTAGAATTAACCAGGAATGTTCCTTAACACTTCTGTATTCGATGGATATTTTCTAATAAACGAAAGAATTCTCTCAATCGCTTCGATGGGCTTATGCCCAGCCAATCCGCGACGGATAATGTTAATTTTGTGAAGATCATCTGGAGGAATGAGCAACTCTTCGCGACGTGTCCCTGAGAGAAAAATATCGACAGCTGGATAAATACGTTGATCACTAATTTTTCGATCGAGAACTAATTCCATGTTGCCAGTACCTTTGAACTCTTGGAAAATCAGATCATCCATGCGGCTATTTGTCTCGATGAGAGCAGAAGCGACAATCGTGAGTGATCCTGCCTCTTCGGTATTGCGCGCTGCAGCAAAAAGTTTGCGAGGAATTTCCATTGCTCGTGCATCAACACCGCCACTCATTGTCCGACCGCCTCCCTTCATCGAATTATTGAAGGCACGTCCGATACGTGTTAATGAATCCATAAGAACAAAAACATCTTTTCCCTGCTCCACGAGACGTTTGGCACGCTCAATCGCTAGCTGTGCAATCCGAGTATGGCTCTTCAAATCACAATCATTAGAGCTCGCATAGAGTTCCGCCTGAGGAAAGGTTCTCTTCATTTCTGTGAGCTCTTCTGGACGTTCATCAACGAGCAGAATAATTAATTTCATCGTCGGATGATTTTTTATTACTGCATCAGCAATATGCTGCAGGAGGGTTGTCTTCCCTGTTCTTGGCGGAGCAACGATAAGACCTCTTTGTCCTTTTCCAATTGGCGCCATCAGATCAATGATCCGCGTGGTATAACGCTCCGGCGTTGTTTCCAATGTCACACGCTCTAAAGGACTGATCGTCGTCAGCTCTTCAAAAAGTGGAACATTTTTTAATTTTTCAGGATCTTCACCTTCTATTTCAGTTAACCTAAACAATTGCCAGCCTCGTTGACCACGTCGTGTCTCTCCCTTGATAAAAACACCATCTCGAAGATTAAAGTTTCGAATCACTTCAGGAGTTACAAAAATATCATTTTGAGAGGCCACATAACCACGTTTTGCTTCTCGTAAAAAGCCAAATCCCTTTCCTGAAAGTTCCACAATTCCTTCTGAAAAAGTTGGTTCTGCATTAGGATCAGCATCAGGAAGCGGAATGAATTCATTCTCCATAGAAGCTTGATTCTCATTTTGGCCACCATGATTAGAACGAAAATTTCTGCGATCTTTGTTTCGCTGAAAAGGACGACGATGACGAGGACGACGATTGCCTCGATACTGAGAACGTCCACCACTCTGCGAAACCTGCTGTTGTTGTTGATTGTTATTCCCCCCTTCCTCAGAAGAAGATCCTGAAGCAGCAGTGGAAAGATGATGTTCGGCCGGAGCAGCTGGAGCACCTGGAATTGGTGGAGGTGTTGAGTGTGTTGAAGTATCTTGCATATTTAAATTAAAAATTGATGAGTGTAAAACAGGGTGCAGTTCAACGGATTCTGAAATCCAACTTCACTGCGGAAAAAAGCTAACTTAGAAAAAATTATAGAAGACTATACCCACGCTGAATGATTTTTAGGAAAATTATACGCAGGAGTTTTTGTCTCTGGCAAGGCACTCCACGCAAGACGTTATGCGAACATAACGTAAGTAAGGACAATGCAGCCAAAGGCAAAAACAACGAGTAGAAATTCCTAAAAATCATTCATCATAGGTATATAATTGAAACTAACAAAGAAAGGATTCCAGTAATTAAAGAAACACGAGAATCCAAGTGAACGCTTTCACGTGAACAACCATGAAACTGTAGCAGCTGCTCTTAATAATTTGTGAGCGGAGAGCTGATCCATCAACCCATCGTCTGCTACTTGCTACAGGCAACTCAATCAGAGTTAGCAAAAGAGTCAACTCTTTTTTTAAAAAAACAAAATTTAAAAAGAAAGCGTTGTCCCAATCGCCATTAAATGAAGCTTGCAGCCTGCATTTTGGAATAACTCTCGAGCTTGAGCTTGATCTATTTTGATAGGAGGAAAAGTATCATAATGAACTCCTACAATTTCTTTACAACCAATCCAGCTTGCCGCAGTAATAGCATCGTTAATTCCCATAGTAAAACAATCACCAATGCAAAGGAGCGCAAATTTCAAAGGCTCAGCAGCAGCAATCATTTTCATATCATGAGTGAGGGCTGTATCGCCGCTATAATAAAAAGATCCCTCATTTGTTTTGATTAAGAAACCACCAGGTTGTCCACCATACGAGCCATCGGGCATGCTGCTTGAGTGAATCGCATTAGTCACTGTCACTCGTCCAAATTCAAAATTGCAAGAACCTCCAACATTCATAGCAAAAGTTTTTTCCAATCCTTTTTTCTGAAACCATTGCACAACTTCAAAACAACCAACAACCACAGCCTCTGATTGACGAGCGATCACCTCCACATCGGCCACATGATCAAAATGTCCATGTGAAAGAAAAATATAATCAGGTTTTATTGTTGAAAGATCAATTTTTGCAGCTAGTGGATTAGGCGTGATAAAAGGATCGAATAAAAGTCGCTTGCCAGCAACTTCAACTTCAAAACAAGAATGACCGTAGTAAGTAAGTTTCATAAGTTAAGACATAAAAAAAATTTCTCCCTGCCCGAAGGAACCATCATCGCTATTGAGCATGACCCATTCACAAAAGTTGGAGAAGAAAAAACATAAACCAATTTTTCAAATTGGTTAAAGAGAATCCTCTTCCATGCTTTCTGGATGTTGTGAAGGAGTTTGAGAACTCGAAAAATCCCAAAAAGAATTTAAAGAGGAATCATGACTTAGTGAAAACTCATTAGAATAAGCATCAGAAAGTTTCTCAAAACTTAGCTCATGAAAAAACTCTTCTAACAATTCGCTTTCATCAACGGAAATTTCACTAAATCCGGAAGGGAGTGGAGAAGAAGCTCGACTGCTTTGACTGCTTTGACTTGAAACGGAAGGAGCGTGTTGGCTCTCTAATTTTTCAACATCAATAACAGCCTTTTTTTCATCCTCCTCTGAAATCTTGATGCAACTGTGATAGAGCACATAAGCAACAAAAGGAATGTTCATTCCCATAATGACATAAAGAGGCGTAAAGCTAGAAGAGCGATACCAAGGTTCTTCGCGAGGTATTTCCGAAGAGAAGTTTTGATAAGGATCGTAGATATAAATGGGGTGACTTGTTGGAGAACTATAGACTGTTGGGTTGCCAGTGCGACGAAGATGTGTTGGAGAAGGAGTTTTTACGCGTGAAGGAACAGCACTTATTCTTGTTGCTTGTGCAGAGGGAATGAATGTTGGAATGAAGGAAGAAAATCTACTAGGTACTACAGAGGGAAAAGAAAAAGGTTTGGTAGAAGGAATGTTTGTTGGAAACAAGTAAGGAGCCTGACTTGGTCTTGAAGAAGGAAGTAAACTTGGTCGATGGGTTCCTGTTGGGCCTGCAGTGCTCGGCAAGCTCGTTGGAGAAAAAGAGATGCTCGGAGCAAGCGAAGGCGCGCTTGATGCGAAAATACTTGGTCTGGAATTTGTGGGCCTGATTGTTGGAGGTGATGTGACTGTAGGTGCCACTGTCGGAGCCTTGCTAGGAGCACGAGAAGGAAGCGCAAAATAACGAGCCACACTCTCTGGAAGAGCCTGGGTAAAAGATTCCAGCGCGCTTGACGAAGATTCTTTCGCAGGAGACGTATAAAGATAAGTCCCCTTGAGCGCACTCCTTGAAAGAACACTCATGGAAAGATTCAGCGATTGCGAAGAGAGAGCTTGACCTACACTTTTGTGATAGCCGGAAGGAAGATTGCTAAAACTCAAATTACGATCGGTAAAAAGAAGCAACGCTTGATCTTGATTGAGATTAC
>CAYYAN010000028.1:0-10573 GCA_964469825.1 uncultured Chthoniobacter sp.
CATCCATCGGACTTCCCGGCTTTCGCAGTAGAGAGGGATGAAATATTCGGGTTAAATTAATTTTCTCTCTTGCGAAAAAAGAAAGTCCTTATATCATCAACATTCCCTTGGTAGTGGAGTTATTCCTATCTTCTATCTTTTAAATTGTGCTCGGGTGGTGAAATGGCAGACACGTGCGTTTAAGGGGCGCATGCCGAAAGGCATGAGGGTTCGAGTCCCTCCCCGAGCACCATAAAAGATAGGTATGCCTCTCTACTCTCGTAGCAAGAAAATATTCGGGCTAGTTTAATTTTTTCAAAAGTTCCTCGCGACCACGAGGCAACCGCGGCAGCAGGCCCTGCAAGGCAGCAAGAGCTGATTGTGCAGGATCATAAATACCAAGAGCCTTTGCCAGCTGAATCTCAAAATACTCGATAGCGCGACGAGTTGGTTCTTGCTGTTGTAAAAAAAGAAGAGCTCGTCTCAGGAGCTCAAAAATTTCAGGCACTGGATGAAGTAACTCTAAAACTAAATCACAAAGTTCAGAAAAATAAGAGGCCACTAAAAGCGTGAGATAACGAGCAGGAAGAGGCTTCCAAGAAGGAGATGGCAATACCTCCACCAAAGAGTGAAGATCATTTTTTTTACTCAGTTTAAAACAAATCTCACCCTCGCTAAAAAGGTCAATACGACCAGCCAAACTGCCCCCTTGCTTCATAGCACTGCGCGCAGCGGTTTTGACCTTGCCATATTCTCGTGTCAACCAAACAATCACGAAGCTTGTTTCTGAAAATCGATAACGCCTCAATAAAATTGCTTTAGTTTGGTGCATGCCATATCAGGCTACAAGCAACAAGTTCTAGGCTACAGGAAAAAATTAACCTAGCCTCAATGCGTAGTAATTTTAAAAACGACTAAAGTGCAATTTACTGTAGAGCAAGTCAATTTACTGGTGCTGCAATCCGAAAACCAGCATCATTTTCTCCAGCCAATACAAACCTTTGTGTTTCCTTACTCAAAAAGGAAACACCTGTTTTAAAAGAACCTCCTCGAATCTGTTCTTTTGTCATCCCAAAAAAGGGAATTGTTGTTGTATTCAATTCCCAAACATTTCCTCCCATATCACAAGCTCCATAATAACTCTCAGTTCCTTTAAAAAGATCTACAGGAGTCAGATCTGAATCAGCGTAAATAGTCCCGGTAGTAGCTCTATTATAATTAGCTTGAGCTCCGCTTTCTCCAATAATATTACCAGGAGGAATGTCACTTTGTGTAGGATACGTATAATATCCTCCCATTCCATTATAATAGGCTGCCTTGTACCATTGATCTTCACTCGGAATATAATACTGAGCATTTTCATTAGCAGGAGGTAATGCTCCATCACATTGACCATGGAGCGTGTAGGCTCCGGTTTCTGTTGTACTATCATCTTCATTTCCTTCAGGACATCCATGTTGAAGCCAATTACAAAAACGAGCCGCATGAAAACAACTTACATAGTTCACAGGAAAATTTTTCCTTCTTGGCTTTGCTGAATAATAAAAATGACCAGCAAAAGGCATGCAAGTAATAGATCCATTCATGATATCATCTTTTATGAATCTTAAATAAAGCTCGTAGGGATCGCTAGCACTAGCAACGCTATTGAGAAAAAAAACATACTGCTCTACTGTGATAGGATACTTGCCAATACGAAAAGCATCTTTTACAGCACCGTGTCCTGTAGTGTCAGCCGGATTGCCAGGATCTCCAACAGTAACCCAAGAAAGAGCAGGACGCTTTAGTCTTGTAGCAACTCGAAATCCAATCGTACTTGTTTGTGAAGAAAAGCTATTCATAGTATTACGATAAGTAGACTGCAAACTAGAAATTCCAAATTCCTTACTCCAAGCACCTCCTCGCACTACCTGAATATCGCGATTTATACTTTCTTGATCAGTTGCAACCCATTCAAAAACATTTCCTCCCATATCATAAGTCCCATAATAACCAGCAGCATTAGTAAAAGCATTAACAGGTGTAAGGAAAGGCGCTTTGCTCTTAGAATAGGTTTTTTCAGGAAGCACTTTTTTACACCAATTTTTTACACTTTTAACAATAAAGAAATTAGCATTGTTAGTTGTATTTCCTATCATGCTATTGTCAGGATCGGTATCATTCTGTGTTGGGTAGATCCAATATCCAGCATTCATCCCACCACCTTTGTAATAAGCAGCCTTATACCATTGATCTTCTGAGGGAAGAAACCAGCTAGCATCTTCTGCGACTAGAACACCCCCCATGAACCCATCTAAGTTGTAGGCTCCACGCTCTGTCGTATCTGGCCCTTCATTCCCTTCGGGCTGATCATTGTGCAACCAGTTACAAAAACGAGCTGCAGAGGACCAGCTAACATAAGTAATAGGAAAATCATCCGCTCCTTTAATTGTTTTAAAAATGTAACATTTGCTAGTGGAGTCATAAATCTTTTCAATGCTGGCCACATCTCTATCTGAGCTCATTTGTGGATTATAAAGATGATAGGGATCAGAATATTTCGCTACAGCATTGAGAAAGGAACAATATTGCTTGGCCGTAACTTCTGTCCTCCCAATTCGATAAGCGTCTTGCACAGCTCCATAGCCAGTCAATGGATCAGGAGCATTATTTGTATCGTCGACAGGAACTGTCTCAATAAAGATCATGGCTGCAGTCGGCTGAATGATGCCCAGAACCATCATCAAAGCCATCAAGAGACTAAGAGTAAAATTTTTTGTAATAATCATTTTTTTATTTTTAGATTACTTTAGCAAACACTCTATCCATCGAGGGGAGCGATGCTCTACATCATGCCACAAAAACCAAGCTATCGCTACAGCCATAAAAAATGCTGCAAGCAAATCCGAAGGATGATGCGCTCCTAACAAGAGTCTAGAACCCGCCACGCTCATAGCTAGTATCATGGCCATTGTTCCCCATGCAGGACTTGCTAATAAAATGACTGTTGCAAAACCGACAGCCGTTGCTGTATGCCCTGAAGGGAAACTATTAAACTCAGGATTGCCGATCGTCCATTTTCCTGCGTGATAAGGACCATACCAATGTTGCTCCGCCACGCGGGGACGCGTACGCCCTGTTGTCAACCTCATGATATTAACGATACCACCAGCTAATGTAGAAGCTACCATCGCACATAAAAAAATCTTTTGCCATCGTCGGGATTGTCGGTATCGCGCTGCTAAAAATCCGATCACTCCGATTAACATTAATTCTGGCCAATCGCCATATCGACTTACGGCTGCTACTACTTTCTTAGTTGAAGACTCATTCCAGTTTGGTCCTTGGATGCCTACAACAGCAAGATGTGCGGGACGATCGGCAAGAAAAGCTAATTTAAGAACGCCAATAAAAAAACAAAGGAGAAAAAAAACCACAATCCTTTTCCCTCTTTTTTTTCTTACTTTATTCATGGCGTTCTTTCCATTTAATACTGCAACCGAGTGAAGGGGAAGAAACAGATGAGGGTATTCCTTGCAAAATAGCTTGCAATGCTTTTTTCAAATCCTCTCCAGTTACTGGAATTCTATTCTTGTGAGTACTACCATCAAAACGCCCGTGGTAAACCAATTTCGATGAGGCATCAAAAGCAAAAAAATCAGGTGTGCAAGTTGCTTCAAAAGAACGCGCGACTTCTTGAGTCTCATCAAAAAGAATGGGAAACGGAATTGCATGAGCAAGGGCCATTTCTCGCAATCCTTCAGGACTATCGTCTGGATAGTCAGCAGGATCATTTGCACTGATACCAATAAAGCCGATCCCTTGTGGCAAGAAGACTTCGGCCATGTCAACGATTCCTTTTAAGAGATGTTTTACATAAGGACAATGACGACAGAGAAAAATAACCACCATTCCCTTTGGAAAAATTTCTTTCCACGCTGCAGAAGAAAGTTTTTTTTGAGAGACGACCTCCTCCAATTCAAAATGAGACATCACTTTGCCAAGCGGCATAGAGTCAAGAGCTGGAGTGGCCATGGAAATTAAGTAAAGAGGAATTTCATCAAGCAACTCTCTTTTTTAAAAATCGTACCTACTAGATCAGAATGGAATGTCATCATCCTCTTCAGGCTGAGAAGGTGCTACTGGTGCAGCTCCGCGAGGGTTACTAAATTTCTCGTGAGAAGCATTTGTACCTCGAGAATAATGAGCGCTACTGCCTTCTTCATCATGACCTGAAGAGCCACCTGGCTTAGGCCCGAGCAATTGCATGGAATCTCCAACAACGCGCAGTTTATTTCGTTTTTGCCCTGTCGTTTTGTCCTCCCAAGAATCTAATTGAAGACGCCCCTCGACATAGATAGAACGCCCTTTTTTGCAATATTCACCTGCAATCTCTGCTTGGCGCCCCCAAAGGGTCACATCAACAAAAGTCACCTCTTCCCGCTTTTCACCAGTATCCGTGGTATAAAAACGATTAATAGCAAGCCCTAAATCCGTTACAGCACTTCCTTTGGGTGTGTATTTAACTTCAGGATCGCGAGTCACATTTCCAATAAGTTGAACTTTGTTAAGATTTGCCATAAGAAGAAGGTTGAAATGTTAGATAGTTAAGGCGGTTAGAATAAAAATCTTATCCGTGCTATTCTACTGCCACTTTTTTCTTTTTTGCTTTTTTAGGCTTTGTCGATACATCTGCGCGTCCTTTGCGATAATAGTTTTGCAAAAGCACTTCATCCACTAATGTTAATTTTTGACGAATTTTTTCTACTAAAGCAGGCTCCAAAGTCATAATAAAATTGACATAATATCCAGCTTTTAGGTGTTGATGCGGATAAGAAAATTCCTTGCGTTCCAAGCGTTGTACTTCTTCAATGGTCGCACCTTCAGCAATCATGATTTTTTCGAGACGTTCGAGGAGCGCTTTAATTTCTTCTTCTTGGCTGCTCACTTTAAGGGCCAACAGGATTTCATAGTAATGTTTCATATTTAAAAAAGTTTAAGGGCTTAGGAGTTTAGGAGGTTAGAAAACCGAAGAAAAGTTTTATTTAATTAAATTTATTCATTGCTGCTAAAAAACCTTCTTCATAAACGGTCTTAATCGCCTCGAGAGCATGCTGCACAGCAGTTTCAACGAGTAGCTGCTCTTTGTTCTCAAAACGTGAGAGAACAAAGTCAGAAAGAGGTGTTTGCATCCTCTTGTTTTTTTCATTGTCGGACTCAGATTCTTCTGCAATTGCTCCAATTCCCAGTCGCAATCGAGGAACCGCTTCTGTTGAGAAATGCATCAAAACCGATTCAAGGCCACGTTGCCCACCAGAACTGCCAGAGCGTCTCAAACGAATCTTTCCGACAGGAAGCATGACCTCATCTGAAACAATCAAGATCTCAGCTGGGGTAAGTCGATAAAAATGAGCGAAGGAAGCTACCGCTGTTCCACTCAAATTCATGAGTGTACTTGGTTTCATCAGCCACAAGTCTCCACCTCTTTCTTGAGAAACTTTGGCAACATCAGCATTCCACTTTGAAGAAAAAGTCAACTCAACCTGATATTGTCGTGCTAAAGCATCCACAACTGAAAAGCCAATGTTATGACGGGTTCCATCGTACTGCCGCCCCGGATTTCCTAAGCCGACAATAAGGCGCAAAGGCGGAGCGCTAGAATTCTCATCACAGGAGCTATCATCTTGAAAGGACTTGTTAACATTCATCGATCAGCAAGCTGATTAAGAGAGCCAAGGCTCTTAGTATTTTAGATTACAGACTAAGAGAATTTATAAGATATTGGCAGACAGTTCAAGCAGAGATGTGAGAGTAAAAATATATTTTTATCCTCAAGCAATGACGCTGTAACCTAGCAAGAAGTCTTACTTCTTATCGTCAGTTCCCGCTTCTGGTTTCTTCTCTCTGATTACTTCAGGGGCTTGTTGTACTTCATCAGTTTTTGATTCCCCAGCAACCTTTGGCTCAGCAACTAAGAAGACTGTAAGATCGCTATCACCTGTTGCCTTGACTCCTTCTGGCAAAATAATATCACGAATGTGCAAAGCATCACCAAGACCAAGCTTGGACACATCAACCTTTATCAATTCAGGAAGATCTTTTGGCAAACATTCAATCGTAATATGCCGTAAAAGTTGCTCTAACAATCCACCATGGCTTTTCACTCCAATCGATTCACCAACTGGCTCAATTGTAATTTCTGTATGAAGCAGCTCGTTCATCGAAACTTCTAAAAAGTCAACATGCAAAACATCTCCGCGAACAGCATGGTGTTGGACTTCTTGAATCAAAGAAAGGTGCTTGGTTGTTTTGCTACCATGATCAACCTCTAACTCAACAAGAATATTTTCTCCAACAGCATGGGCAAGGAGACTATTAATAGCTTTCGTATTAACTTCTAAATTGCTAGGTTGAGTCTTTGGCCCATACATATTCGCAGGAATGGCTCCGCGAGAGCGCAGTTGCTTAATGGAGTTACGCCCAACGTGAGAGCGGGGCTTTGCGGAAAGTTTTACCTGTTTGGCCATGATTGATAGAATTTAAGAGATAAAAGATAGTAGATAAAATGAGCAAAATTTTAAAAACTTTGATCTTTCTTGACTACTATCCTAGTAGTTAAGAAAAGGGCCTAAGACTCTAACTAGATCTTTTAAAAAGTGCAACTATCTTTTTAAAATTTGAATCTAAAAACGTAAATGAAAATGGTATGGACAAAGAAGTCAACGGATTGCGAGAAATTACCATAAAATATCCGGATTAAACTTTGCGGTTAATTCTTCTTTTTTCTGCTAAGTTGATGCCATTTTATCAACGGATAAAAGAGTGTTATTTCACTCTAAAAAGAGAGCTCACCGACTCTCCTTGATGGATACGTCGAATCCCCTCTCCTAAAAGCTCTGCAATAGAAAGTCTTTTTACACGCCCTCCGACATCTTCGCATCCAGGAACACTATCTGTCGTGATGAGCTGTTTAATTTCAGAGTCTTTGAGCCGCTCCGCAGAAAGATCCGTCAAAATTGCATGAGAAACTCCAGCATAAATGTCACGCACTCCTAATGTCTTCAAAATTTTTGCGGCACTAGCAAGGGTTCCTGCTGTCTCTGTCATATCATCAACAATGAGAACATTTTTCCCTTCTACATCACCAATAACATGCAATGGCTCCACCTCTGTAGCACTGCGTCGACGCTTAACAACAATAGCCAACCCAGCTCCAAGAGCTTCTGCATAAGCAGATGCCATCTTAACCCCACCAACATCAGGAGAAACAACAATAAGATTAGAAAGTTCAATAGAACGAATATGTTTCAACATAACCGGCAAAGCATACAAATGGTCAACAGGAATATCAAAAAAGCCTTGCAGCTGCTGTGCATGAAGATCCATCGTCAAAACACGTTGAACTCCAGCTGCAACTAAGATGTTAGCCACTAACTTTGCTGTAATAGGAACGCGTGGCTGATCTTTGCGATCTTGCCGTGCATATCCAAAAAAGGGAATCACTGCTGTAATCCGATTAGCGCTGGCACGACGAGCTGCATCAACCATGATCAGTAACTCCATGATATTTTGATTTGTTGGAGGACAAGTCGGCTGAACAATAAAAATATCACGCCCACGAATGTTATCATTAATTTTAACAAAACTCTCTCCATCGGGAAAAGTTGTGACCGTAGCGTCTGCAACTTCTTGTCCTAAATAAGCAGCAATATCAGCAGCTAGTTGAGGGTGAGCAGACCCTGTAAAAATTTTTAATTCTGGTCCATTTATCATTTATTGAGCAGTGTTAGACGTTGATCTTTTTTTATGAATTTTTTCTTTAGGCGCTGGAGCCGGTGTTTGTGATGCGTTGACCGAATTCGTTTCTGCTCCTGAAAGAAGATGTAGGGGAATTGTTGGTTCACTACTTTTTTGCTCTACTCTCCTCAAATAAGCTCCTTGCATCAGGTCACAGCGCTCTGTCAAAGAAGGGTCTATCTGCTTCATTCTCTTAAAGAGAAGTTCATAATAAGCTTTCAACGTCTGGCGTTGTCCTTCCGGCGTTGTCGCTTTGTCCGCAGCTTGACGAAGAGCAACAATAGCTTCTTCTTTTTCTACCTGCGTCCGTACTTCGTTATAGCGAACTTTAATTTCATGCTTTTTCTTTTCAACACTCTCCGTGCTATTAACTGGTGAAGTCTCTTCTAATGGTATTTCTGTTGCATTTCCTTCATTAGGATCCATAGGAAGAGGAACATTCGTGGAATTATCCGCAGGAGTTGATTCCGGAATCACGTTTGTTGAATTTTCTGCAGAAGGAACTACATTCGTATTCGTTTCAATATTAGAATTTGAAACATTGGTAGAACTTAAATCATTGGGTACCTTCGTTGTTTCTGAAACAACTGAAGATGTTGTTCTGTTGGATTTTGTTGAGTCTTGCTCAGCAGGAGGCACAGTCGTCACAACGTTACTTTGCCTTGCTTCTTGAGCTACAATAGAACAGATCAAACCAAAAAGTCCTATTAAAATAAAAAGTCCAATTCTAATTTTGTTTTTATTTTTGCACGTCATCTTCATGTTTGTTTCACCCGACTATCTCATACTGATACCATGAAGTCGATGAAATACCTGAGCTAAAAGCTTGTTCCCAGCGAAACAAAGAAGTTTTGACTGACAAGATCTGGATTACAAGCAGAGGCATTATAAAAGAAGGAGGCGTCGTATTTTTTATTCAAGTTTACCGTAAAGCCGATACCTGTGTAGAGCGAGTCACGAAGGGGTGTCGTTGAATTGTAAGCAAAGCTAGCACCATTGCCAAAACTCGAATTAAGAGCATAAGGATTTTGTAAAAATTCATGCTGCCATCCGAGATTGATCTGCGGCACAACGAGAAGATCTTTGCTAGCTTGCCATGTATAGAAACAGTGCGATCCAAGGCTGTAGACCATGCTGTTAGCATTGGCATTTTGCACAGAGAGATCAAGTGATTGGGCGCCTGATTCCGTAAAAGGTTGAAGACCAAAATAGGTATATTGCAAGCTCGTGATTGGACCGAAGGTAAAGTTTCCTCGTTTCACATCATAGCCTGTTGCCAACATGCTATCAAACTCTCCAGCTGTTGGAGAGCTGTTTGCAATGCGATTAACTCCTTGAGCAATACTGCTAGGTCCTTGAAATTGAATACTCCTATTGACTTGGTAGCTATGCGAATCTCCTCCCACAATTCCATTCACAAACAATCCGCCTCGTTGATAAGTTCCAAAAGCTCCAAAGCGTGATCCATTATCAGAAATGTAATTGCCCCCACTTTGTTTAGATTCATAGCCTTCATAGCCCACATAGAGTCCTGTCGAAAATTCATTGTTCCATTTGTAGTCGGCACCAATGGTCACACCACCTCCCTGTGCGCTGTAGCCAGGAAGTTGATTGTTGATATTGACGTTAGCAAAAATTCCATTGCCATCGACAAAGCAGCCCCAATGATTATCAACAGCGGGAATGAGAATATCTTTTTCACTCGACTTAGGATTTTTACTGTCATCCATAATTGGTGAATTATTAATGCCCATTGAACTAAATCCAATACCCGCTACACGAATGTTCCCGAGACGTTGCACCATTTCGTTATATTGAGCAACCGCTGAATTAAAAGCCAAAGTCGCAAGCGTAGTATAAAGCGCTGGCGAAATTTGATTGAAAGCATTCGGGTATTGAGGGTCTGTTAAATAATCAAGAGCGGTGCTGACAGTTCCATAATCTCCCACACCGTTGGTAAAAGTGTTGAGCGCACTAGCAACGTTGCGCTGATTTTGATTTTGGGCAACAATCGTATAACTCGCAGGCGCTGTGATAACGTAATATCCAGGGTCTCCAACGCAAACACCTCGATAGCGATAGCGACTTGGATTATCTCCCGTGATACTGGAAAAGCCTCCAGTAATAGAACCAGCTGTCATGAGTTGGTTAACATCGCCATCAGCAGTACCATTAGCATAGTGAACTACTAAGTTTCCATTAAGTGATGCTGTTCCCCCAACATTGACAGGAACGGTACCACTACCAAACGTACATTCAAGTGTTCCTGTACGACTGCTAGTATAATTGGTCGTTACATTCAAACTTCCACTCTCTGTAATTGTTAGAACACTATTAGGCTTATAAAGAAGGTTAGCTGTTGTAAAATTAGTCGAGATCGTATTGTTTGTTCCCGTCACATAATAAGTTCCATTAGTCGATATTTGATAATAGATCGTAGTTGCTCCACCACTCGTATTAGTTGTGAAATTATAAGAGCCAGCTGATTGCCCTAGAATCGCCAAATTGTCAGTGTTTACATTGGTGCCATTTGTATAAACCAATACTGCATTAACATTGTTATCTACAGAGCCTACAGCAAAAGTATAGGTACTTGTTGCATCACCAAAATTAAGTCCATCCACAGTAAGTTGTGAAGTGCCTGGCGTTGTAATCGTAACCTGAGAAGTGTTTGTTGCCCAGTTAAGAGAAGTCGCTGTGGCAGCAACATCAAGCACTAACCCACCCCCGTTAAGAGTCACTGCTGATGTTCCCAAGGCTGTTGAAGAGGCAGCAACAATAACTCCGCCATTAATGACTGTTGGTCCAGAATAGCTAT
>CAYYAN010000028.1:10583-11442 GCA_964469825.1 uncultured Chthoniobacter sp.
TATTACTGCCTGAAAAAATCGTCTTGCCACTGTCATTAGTAACAGCCGTAGATCCTGCAATCGTTGCCGTAATATTATTGGTTGTTCCTGCCCCTGTACCAATAAAAAAGGCAACATTGAGAGTACCGTTCGTAATTGTTGAGCCGCTAGCAGTAACAACTCCATTAGTAACAGTACCTCCAGAAAGGTTTAAAGTTCCGTTGCTCATTGAAAGGACATTCGTAGGGGACCCCAGGGAACTACCACTCGCAACAATGAGCTCACTATTGGTAATGTAGGTACCGCCCGTGTAGGTATTGCCTGTTCCAGAAAGTGTGTTAGTTCCTCCAATGCTCACCACGCTACTGGTACCAACAATGTTAGCACTGACCGTGTTGGTTCCGGTTGTGAAAAGAACTTCTGAATTGCTAACAGTACCGTTTGTCACCGAACAACCACTCATACTTATTAATGACTGAACTTGTGTTGTTCCGCCAAGATTGAGAACACCATCATTAGTGATGGTTGTTGTATTGGTCGTAGCACCGAGTGTTGCTCCTGTTGTTAGGACCACGGTTCCTCCATTAATCAGTGTTCCTCCACTGTAACTATTGCTTCCGCTCAGTGTTAATGTTGAACCATTATTGGTAATGCCTGCTGTTCCAAGAATTGCAGAGGAAATCAGATTCGTTGATCCCGATACAGCAAGACCATTGTTCGTAAAAGAGCCTCCACTCATAGTACCATTCGACATCGTGATTGCTCCAAAATTATATGGAGACGCGGTTGCTAAACTCAGTGTTGCATTGCTACTGATATTCAACACCGTACCATTACCTAATGCATTATTGTTGGAAGAAGTCAATGTTCCTCCATTGAT
>CAYYAN010000029.1:0-11343 GCA_964469825.1 uncultured Chthoniobacter sp.
CCCGGATATTTCATCCCAACGGTAAAATCAAACTACTCATAGAAGCTATTATTCATTCGAGAGCAAACATCAAGCTCCACAGTGGCTAGATTCCCGCCTTCGCGGGAACGACATCGAGGAGGTAAGTTGATGTTTATTTTAACCCCAGTGCCTGTAGAAAAACAATTTTCAATAACTGATTCACAAATGCATGAATAAGTTTTTCCCATTCATTCTATACCATTCGCCTGCGAGTTTGAGGTTTTTGTTTCTAGCAAGATCCGACAACGATGCTAGAAGCAAAAAGAGCAAGTAGCAAAACTTTAAAATCAAACACGAATGTTACATATCCACATAATCTTACTTTATTTCTACAATAGAATTACTTATTTCAAAATTATCTCTACTTTCCTTACACGCATTGGGGTTAGATCTCAAACTACTTTGTCTTTTAAACGGATTTCTCATGAGTTAAAAGCTGGAGCAGCAGAAACATTAAGGGTAGCCTTGAATAGAAGGAAAAATAAAAAAATGTAACGCTATGGCACTAAATGTAACAAACTACGGAACCGACCCCTATTTTATTTTGGGGCCGTGTGTGATTGAGAGTGAGAAGCAGCTTTTGCGTGATGCAAAGATGATTCGTGGAATTTGTGAGGAGCTTGGGATTACGTTTACGTTTAAGGCTTCTTATGACAAAGCTAATCGGACGTCGGCAAAGTCTTATCGTGGTATTGGAGTTCATGATGGGTGCAAGATGCTTGCAGAGGTTGGTGCTGCTATCGGAGTGCCTGTTACAACAGAGATTCACTAGCCGGAAGAGGCCATGATTGCTGCGGAGTTTATTGATCTTTTGCAAATTCCAGCTTTTCTTTGTCGTCAGACGGATCTTGTTGTTGCAGCTGCTGAGACAGGTCGCGCGGTGAATGTAAAAAAAGGACAGTTTCTTGCCCCTTGGGATGTGAAGCCAATTGCAGAAAAGTTGACGAAGGCTGGTTGCAAAAAGTTTTTCTTTACTGAACGAGGAACAACGTTTGGCTATAATAATCTTGTTGTTGATATGCGTTCGCTCTACTGGATGCGAGAAGCCGGGTATCCTGTGATTTTTGATGCAACGCATTCGGTTCAACGGCCAGGTGGTGGTGGTGACTGCACGACGGGTGACAGCATTTTAGCTCCGGTCTTAGCGAGAGCGGCAATGGCAGCAGGTGTTGATGGTGTTTTTATTGAAACGCACGCGAATCCCGCAGAGGCTCCTTCCGATGGGCCTAACCAAATTCCCCACGCTCAATTGCGCGAGGTTCTGGCGTCTCTGTTAGCGATCCATCGAGCGTTGACAAGTGTGAAAAAACTTTAAAATGGAATGAGCGTTCAAAAAATTAACTAAATAAATATGCAGATTTTTCTTTTTTCTTTTTTTCTTCTCGTCTCAATCGCTTTTTCTACGCCGGCTACAAATTCTACATCAACAAATAATTTGCTGCCTGCTTCCAAAGCTGTGCCTGCCAAGTCCGATGAAATCGATCTTCCAGCTCCGGTTGGCGAAGAGATGAAGGGGATTACGATTCCTCAATATGATGCTGATGGAAAGTTAAAGATGAAGTTAAGTTGTGAGACAGCTCGTAAAACCGATGAACATAATGTCGCCATTCATGGATTGAAAGTTGAGTTCTTTGAAAAAGAGGGAAAAGATGTGACCGTAACGACTGATGATGCCGTATTTAATTTGGCAAAGACACTGCTCTCTACGGAAACGATGGCGACGATTCAGCGAGAAGATTTTTTAATGCTTGGAGATTCGGCAACGTTTGATACGACGAAGCGCTTTGGCACTATGAAAGGGCACGTACATACAGAAGTTCGCAATGGGGCGCCGACTAAAGCGACTCAAGCCGAGGAGATGAATGTTACAACGCCTCCAACGCCAACTTCTTCAAGTCCTTGGAATTTTAATTTTGGTCACCAACGTCGACCACAAGATGCACGTACAGTCATTGATGCGCAGGATGGGGCGTGGTTTGATGATGTTAGTAATACAGTGGAATTTTTTGGAAAAGTCGTGGTGCGCGATCCTCAGTTTAAACTGACTTGTGATCGACTAAATATCGTCATGAATAAAAATCGACAAGGCCTTCAATTAGTAACCGCTACTGGAAATGTCAATATTGAGGAGCAAGGAACTGATGACTCTGGAGAAAAAGTAAAATCAACAGGCAAGGCTGAAGTAGCTGTTTATGAGCCTGCAACGGGTGATATCACACTTAAGGCATTACCTCAATCATTGCCTGAACAATGGCCTCAAGTTCGACAGGGAAAAAATTTTCAGGTTGCTACCGAAGTAAGTACAGTGATGGTGCTCAATAGTAAAGGAACGTTTCACACGAAAGGCCAAACACGGACTATGATTTTGGATACTGGAGAAAAAGAAAAACAGACGCCAGAAAAGTAAATAAGAAAAAATCAGAGGAATGATTTTTGCCTGTAACCTGCAAGCTCTAACCTGTAAGCTGCTTTCATGACTGCTACCCCATCGGAAAAATTCATTTTAAAAACGGAAGGTCTTGTCAAAATCTACAACGGCCGTTCAGTCGTTAATGGGATTGATATTCAGGTGAAACCTGGTGAGATCGTCGGATTATTGGGGCCGAATGGGGCCGGAAAGACAACGACATTTTATATGATTGTTGGGTTAGTGCGTCCCGATGGGGGGCGGACTTTTTTTAATGGTGTTGATGTAACGCATGAGCCGATGTACAAGCGCGCCCGGCTTGGAATGGGGTATCTTCCTCAAGAAGAGTCAATCTTTCGCAAAATGACAGTGCAAGAGAATATCATGGCCGTTTTGCAAACAACATCTTTGTCTTCTCAGGCGCAAAAAGATCGTTGTGAAGAGCTCCTCACTCGTTTTGGCATTGATCATCTTGCCAAAAATGAGGCGCTCACGCTGAGTGGTGGAGAAAAACGGCGGCTGACTATTGCTCGATCTTTGGTGACAAATCCTTCAATGCTCATGTTGGATGAGCCTTTTAGTGGAGTTGATCCCATTGCTGTTTATGATGTCCAGCAAGTTATTTCAGATCTGCGCTCTATGGGGCTCGCGATTATTATTACCGATCACAATGTTCGTGAGACCCTAGCTATTACAGATCGCGCCTACCTCATTTTTGAAGGACGTGTCGAGAGTCAAGGCGACAAAGACTTTTTGCTGCATGATCCGATTAGTCGGAAGCTATATCTCGGAGAAAGTTTCTCTATGTAGAAAAAATACAGAGTGAAGCGTGAAGAGTAATTTTCCGTGCCATAAAAAAACACTCTTTACCCTTCACTCTTCATTCTTTACATTTTTTTTGCTATGCAAAAAAAATCTCCACCACGCATCAGCGTTGAGACGTTTTTCAAAAAATATGGAAAGACGTTAAAGCTTGAATTGATGGGCAAAGAACGAGGAAAGAATCGTATCATCAAAGAACCGACGATTAATCGGCCCGGGTTGGCCTTAGCTGGTTTCTTTCGTTATTTTGCTTATAAAAGGTTGCAGGTTGCGGGTTATGCAGAGTTGAGCTATCTTCGGCGTTTGTCGACACGTGAGCGTGAAATCCGGCTGCGTGCCATGTTTAGAAAAAAAATTCCTGGGTTCATTGTGTCACGGAGTCAATCATTGCCGGGAGGATTATTGAAAATTGCAGAGGAGAGTAAAACACCTGTTTTTAAGACTTCAATGATTACAATGGAGTTTATTAATGCAGCTACGATTGCATTGGAAGATTCTTTTGCTCCTTATGTTTCTGAATTTGGAAGTATGGTGGATATTCTTGGAATTGGCGTTCTCATCAAAGGAAAGAGCGGTGTGGGTAAAAGCGAGTGTGTCTTAGGGTTGATCGAGCGTGGACACAGTCTAGTGAGCGATGATATTACGCGTTTTCGTAATTTTGGAGGACAAGAACTTTTTGGATCAAGTAGTGATTTAACTCGTTTTCATATGGAAGTTCGTGGTATTGGGGTGATTAATGTGGCTGCTATTTTTGGGATTGGTGCCGTGCGTCCTGAAAAGCGACTCGACATTATTGTAACGCTCAAAGATTGGAACGACGTAGACCATATCGAGCGGACAGGGCTCGATCGTGAGATGATCGAAATTTTTGGTATTAAAGTTCCTCATATTGTCATTCCGGTACGCTCAGGTCGAGATTTGGCGCGTTTAGTTGAGGTCGCTGCTCTCGATCAAAAATTGCAATCCATGGGGCATCATGCTGCTGAAGAGTTTAACAATCGGTTACTTCGCTTGATGGATCAGGGTTAATCCTAAAAACATTGGTGAATTTTTTTAAGCACGCTATAGTGCATGCTCTTTTATGAGTTCTCATTCTTCCAGATCTTTTCATCCTTCTCCCAAGAAGGTTGTTAAAGATGTTGTCATTGATAATCGCAATGGTCTTCATGCGCGTCCTGCTGCACTTTTTGTAAAAACAGCTAATCGATTTCAAGGAGAGGTTTGGATTGAAAAAGAGGGAGAGCGAGTAAATGGTAAAAGTATTATGGGATTGATGATGTTAGCAGCAGCAAAAGGATCCTGTTTACGCCTAATTGCTGAGGGAGAGGATGCGGAGGAACTGCTTAAGGCGCTTGATGAGTTGGTTCAGTCTCGATTTGGAGAAGAGTGAGTAGAATTTCTACAGTTCGAAAGATTTATTTTCAAAGGAAGTTTGTTTTTTCAAAAATTGACTCAAAGCTTCAATCCAGCTAAAAAGAGCGCTTATGAATTTATTTAACGCTTCTTTATTTTTTGCTCAAGCTACTGTTGCTGGCACTTCCTCCAATCTTTTAGGTCCGATAGTTCCCTTTTTTTTCATTGGAATTATTTTCTATTTTCTCCTCATTCGCCCTCAGCAAAAACAACGGAAAGCTCACCAAGCTTTATTAGCTGCTGTGAAAACAGGTGATAAGGTTGTAACGAATAGCGGTATTCATGGCATGATCGCTAATGTTAAAGAACAGACGGTGCTGTTGAAGGTTGCAGATAACGTCAAAATTGAAATTGATAAAGCTGCGATTACGGGTATTGAAAAAGATGGCGATGTTAAAACAGCGTAGAAGATAGCAGATAGAAGATAGGGCTTGTGGCCTTCCGCAATTTATAGAATTATTTTTTGCCTGCACACGCCGACCTCGGCTATTATCTCTTATCTTCTAACTACCATCTCCCAACTATGGATCCTCTTTTCACTTTCTTTGCTGGCCTTTTTACATTGGGCCTTTTTGCTTGGTATTTTGTTACTACTCGCGAAGGGCATAAGCGTTGGCTTGGCTTAATCCTCACCTTTCTCTTGGTGAGCTATTGCGTAGAATTAGCAACTCCTGCTTCAAAAAAAATAAGACTCGGACTTGATCTTCGAGGAGGAACATCTTTTTTGCTTCGCTTAGTGCCGCAACCAGGTCAGCAGATTACGACAGATATGCTGCAGCAGGCAGTAGAAGTGATTCGAAAGCGCGTTGATCAGTTTGGGGTTGGAGAGCCTGTTATTGCGCCGCAAGGGACGGAACGGATTTTGGTGCAGATTCCTGGTCTAGATCCAGCACAGATTGAAGCGACCCGAGCGACTCTCAAACAGGTCGCTAAATTGGAGTTTGCCAAAGTCTATCCGGCTAATGAAGCCTTGATCGCTCAAATTGAACGAGGAGAAGCACTCCTTCCTCCTGGTTATGAAATTAAGAGCTATGTGACTCCAAAAACAGAGAAGGGAGAGGTTGTTGATGAACGCATGATTCCGCGTCTCATTGTTAAACAAAAGCCAGATCTTGCGGGAGAACATGTCACTAAAGCTTTTGTTTTCTTTGATCAGGGTGGATATGGTGTCTCATTAGAGCTCGATAAAAAAGGGGCTGATGCTTTTTTTAATGTCACTTCAGAGCTTGCTCCAACACGAGGACGACTTGCTATTTTGTTGGATGGAAAAATTCAAAGCGCCCCTTCTATTAATTCTGGTTCTGGTATTGCTGGTGGTCATGCACAGATTACGGGTCATTTTAAAGAAAAAGAGGCTCGTGAATTGGCAAGCGCTTTAGAAAATCCGTTGCGTACGCCGGTCGAGATTGAAGAGACTCGCAGTGTTTCTCCAACGCTCGGAGGTGATGCAATTCGCGCAGGTGTTCTTTCTGGTTTGGGAGGTTTGGCCCTGGTTATGCTTTTTGTTCTTTGCTACTATCGCTTGGCTGGCGTCGTTGCTCTTTTTGGATTGGGCATCAATATCATTTTGCTTTTTGGAATGATGACACTTTTTCATTTTGTTCTGACGCTTCCAGGTATTGCTGGTATCATCTTGACGATTGGGCTTGCTGTTGATTCCAATGTGCTCCTCTACGAACGCTTGCGTGAAGAAATGGCTAGTGGCAAATCGCTCGGTGCGGCTTTGGATGGAGCTTATAGCAAAGCTTTCAGCGCTATTTTTGACGCGAATGTTACAACACTCATTACTGCTGGAATTCTCTTCTGGCAAGCAACAGGACCTGTAAAAGGATTTTCGATCTCCTTAGTCCTAGGCGTGATTGCTTCGATGTTTTCCGCCATTCTTTTTACGCGCACAGCATTTCGTTGGATGATGGAAAAAGGAGGTTTGAAACGTCTTACAATGGCCAATCTTGCTCCTAAAAAAGAATTTCAGTTTCTCAAACATCGTGTGATTGCTGTTGGACTTTCCCTTGCAGTGTTAGTTGGATCGATGGCTGTTTTTGCAAAACGTGGGGCTAATAATTTTGGGATCGATTTTCGTGGTGGAGATCTTTTGGTTCTTGATATTAAACCAACGATAAAAATAGCAGAAGCTCGTCAAGCCTTGTTGCCACTAGGTTTGAGCGATGTTACGTTGCAACATGAACAAGCTGGAGAAAAGCAACTCCTCTCGGTTCGTAGTCCAGAAGATACCTCTTTTAAAATTCTCAAGACTTTGCGTGACACTTTTCCTGATCGTAAGATTGTACCTGAGCAACAAGAAAAAGTAGGAGGACAAATTGGATTGGAGTTTGCACGTAAAGCCTTCCTTGCTCTTGGGCTTGGAATGTTGGGAATTTTACTTTACGTTTCGGCACGCTTTGGACTCTCCTTTGCTATTGGAGCTTTGGTAGCATTGCTACACGATGTTATTATCACGGTAGGATTATTCTCGCTTTTAGGTGGAGAGCTATCGCTGGTGATGGTTGGTGCTATTTTAACCATTGCTGGTTATTCGATCAACGATACGATTGTTGTTTATGATCGTATTCGTGAAGGACTCCATCATCGTGAAGCAGGAAGCATTGAGTCACTCATGAATCGGAGTATTAATGAAACGTTAGGTCGGACGATGCTCACTGGAGGGCTCACTTTTCTTTCTGTTTCGGCTCTCTTTCTTTTTGGCGGAGCTGTTCTAAAAGATTTTGCTTTTGCTATCTTAATTGGAATTTTAGTGGGTACTTACTCTTCCATTTTTGTGGCCTCGCCAATTGTTCTCTGGTGGTCCAAGTGGAGTGGAAAGAAACTGCGCTAGAGAAAAAATTCGCCACAAAGATTACAAAGCTGCTAACGGAGTACACAAAGAACACAAAATAAAATTTTCCAGAAAAATTTTATGGTTGAAAGATTGTAAGTGTGGACAACTTGGAAAAGAAAAAATTTATTTTGTGTTCTTTGAGGTGAATTTTTTGAAGTTAATTTTATTTTATGAGTTCGACAATTTTAGTAACCGGTGGTGCTGGCTTTATTGGGAGTGCGCTTATTCATGCACTCAATGAGCGTGGAGAAAAAAAGATTTTAGTGACTGATGAGCTTCTCGATGAGGAAAAACAGCATCATTTGAAGCCTCTTACTTATGAGGCTTATCTTTCTTCTTCCGATCTCTTAAAAAAATTAGAACAAGAGAGCGAAGAAGTGGCTTCGCTTAAAACCATTTTTCATTTAGGAGCCTGTTCTTCAACATTAGAAACCAATAGGGAATACCTGATGAAAAATAATTTTGAATATACCAGGATCCTTGCAGAATGGGCATTAAAGCATGAGGTCCGTTTTGTCTATGCTAGTTCAGCGGCTACGTATGGTGATGGAAGTCAAGGCATGAAAGATGGGATCGAAAATCTGGATCAATTAAATCCTCTCAATCTTTACGGAATGTCAAAGCATCTGTTTGACCTGCATGCGAGGGATCAAGAATGGTTTGATCGGATTGTTGGAATTAAATATTTTAATGTTTTTGGTCCCAATGAAGGTCATAAAAAAGAAATGCGCAGTCTCGTTTGCAAAGCTTACGAACAAATTGTAGCAACAGGAAAAGTCAAACTTTTTAAAAGCTATCGCCCTGACTATCGTGATGGAGAACAGGTCCGAGATTTTGTTTATGTGAAAGATGCAGTCTCAATGACTTTGCATTTGGCTTTTTCTAAAAATGTCGGAGGTCTCTTCAACGTTGGCACAGCAACCCCCCGGACATGGCTTGATCTTGCGAAGGCTTTATTTTCAGCTTTAGAGCGAGATCCTGATATTGAGTTTATCGAGATGCCAGCATCTCTCCAACATCAATATCAGTATTACACCTGTGCTGATATTTCTCAGCTCTTGGCAACCGGTTATCAACAGCCATCCTGGACTTTAGAGGCTGCTGTGAGTGATTATGTGAAGAATTATTTGGTGACAGGAAAACATTTAGGGGAGGAAAAATAGGCTGAAGACTGAAGATTGTTATTGCTGAAAAAAGAAACAAATTTTTGAATCCAATATTTATTGAAAATATCTGAGTTAGTCCTCAGTTTTATAGTATGTCTTTCGACTTCCGTCTTTAATCTTCCTCCTTTATTCTTTTAGTATGTCTTTAGCCTTTAGCCTTCCGTCTGCAGCTTTTTTTCCTCCTCTCGCCAGTGGTATTGTTTATGCCTTCTTAGAAGCAACCTTTGAAGGAAAGCTAGTTCTTTTAGTTCTCTTCATTGGATCTATTTTTAGTTGGTCTGTCATGATTACAAAAATGAGGATGTTACGCTTTGCAAAAAAGCAATCCGTGCATTTTATGGAAGCGTTTCGTGAAGATCGGCAGCCTTTAAAGATTATTGCTCAAAAAATGAGCTTTGAAGGCTCTCCGCTCTATTTTATTTATGAAGCAGGATGTCGAGAGCTTTGTTTCCAATTGCTTGGATCCATGGAAGTCGATGAGACATTTCAAGCCCGCTTGCAAATGGCACCGCGCATTGCCGCTTCTCAAATGCGCTCTGTAACGGCTGCTATGGAGCGTGCTGTTGGAGAGTCCGCCCTTGATCTTGAATCTCAAATGATCATTCTTTCTACAGCAGTCAGCGGAGCTCCTTTTGTTGGGCTCTTAGGAACAGTTTGGGGAGTCATGGATGCCTTTGGTGGTATTGCCGCTTCAGGTAGTGCTAGCCTAGCGGCAATGGCTCCTGGTGTTTCAGGAGCTTTGATCACCACTGTTACGGGCTTGCTTGTCGCTATTCCAGCAATGTTTGGGTATAATTTTTTAGTAACCAGTGTTCGCTCCATGATTGTTTCTTGCGATAATTTTGCGGCCGAGTTGTCGAGTGCTTTGGAACATCGCTACGTCTCTCATGAGAACCTGTCTTAAACCTAAACACGGGAATGAAAATAAAAATTTTACGCAATATGATCTGTTACAAACTTTCTCATTTTCATTTTCGTTTTTTTTAAAAAGAAAACATGCGTCGTTATTCTAATCATACAGCCTTGCATACACTCAGTGAGTTGAATGTTACACCATTGCTCGACTTAGCTTTCGTATTGCTGATTATTTTCATGATCACGACGCCACTGTTAGAAAATAGTATTGATCTTGTAGTACCGACAAGTTCCACTGCGCACAATGAAATTAATCCGGCTGAGGTTCAAACAATTTCCATTGATCGCAATGATGTCATCAAGCTCAATCAAGATGTTATTGACACTCCACAGTTGTTACTTACTTTAAAACGATTGAAAGAAACTCAGCCCCATATTGCTGTAGTCGTTCGTCCACATCGTGATTTGCCCATTCAAAAATTTATTGGAATCATGGATCTCTTGCAGCAAGCAGGGATTAGCAAGGTAGGAGTGATGACGCAACAGGAAAAGTAACTAAATAACTTTTGTACATCTTTACAAAATGATTCCCAGTCAGAAAAATAATAACAGGTCTCCTTTTCATCGTTCTGTTGTCATTGTTGCGCTGATTCATTTAGGTCTGATTGGGCTTATTATTTTTTTAGTTAAGCCTGTCAAAAAAGTGGGGAGTCAAGTGACCTGGTTGGAAACAGGATCTTTTGCAGCTCCTGCGCCAGTAGGCGAAGAAACCTCTTCTTCCCAAGAAGAAGACAAAGCTGAAGAAACTCACCCCTCGACAACAACTCCTCAACCAAAAGAGGAGGCAACTCCTGAGACATTTGTAGAGGCAAAACCAGAGATAAAACCAGAAATAAAACCAGAGCCAACACCAGAGTCAACACCAGAGCCAACACCAGAGATAAAACCAGAGCCAACACCAGAGATAAAACCAGAGCCAACACCAGAAGTTTCAACCACGCCACCTCCTCTAGCAAACTCAGAAATTGCGATGGCAACACCAACTCCTCAAACACCCCCTCTGCCGACTCCAAAAGCAACGCCAAAACCAAAGCCTAAGCCGACTCCAAAACCAACACCTAAAGCCTCTCCTAAGCCGAAGCCTAAAGTAAAAGAAGAAAAAGAAGAGGAAAAGCCAGTTTCTTCTCCTAAATCCAAAATCAAAAAAACTTCTTCTTCTCATAAAACTTCGACAACACCTACTACTGCTAAAAAAAGCGGCAAGAAATCTTCAACCAACCTTTCCGCAAAAAAAGGAACTGCTGATCATGGAAGCGAAGATCTTAAGAAAGCTTTTTTAGGAAGTAAAAATGGCACAGGTAAAGGAACTGAAGGTTCTGGAAACACCTCTGGAAGCCGTGGAGATGGCATTAATGCTGGTATTCTTGCTGGTTATCACGAGCTGATTCATGATCGATTTTATAGTCAATGGGAGCAACCTACAGCGATTCCGACGGAGCATAAACATGATTTTGTCTGCACACTCCGCTTAACCATTGAACGTGACGGAACAATTTCCAATTTTTCATTAGCCAAGCCAAGTGGTAATCCCGTCATGGATGAATCAGTCTTAGCAGCTGCAGCAAAAGTAAAGCAGATAGCGCCATTGCCCGAAGGGTTGAATCAAAATTCTTCTTATACGGTGAATATTAATTTTGAATTGGAATAAAAAATGGCTCTTGTTTCCTATCCGTTCATGTGAACGGATAAGGTCTGCCTTACTCCATCACGCTTCGCAGCTTTCTCATCATGAGAGTGATGAAATATCCTGGCTAAAAACT